>JAYTIR010000469.1:0-10403 GCA_043731765.1 Burkholderiales bacterium | reverse complement strand
CAAGTCAGTCCTCGTAAATAGTTGATTTGTATGGCCCAAGAATTTCAAGAGACTGACTTTCGGAACGATTTTCGGCCGCGGTCCGATTACTTCGCTCATTCCCAGTGCTAAACTCGCGGACACAGCGCTGTTTCCAATAACAACGAATCGGCGGCGAGGCAGGCCGGCGTGCGAATAAAGGGGACTGACATGACCCTGTTCAAGACGATCGGCGCGAGGCTCGTTGCGCTCGTTTTAAGCGCCGTCCTCGCAGGCGCAACCTGCTGCGCGAAAACGACCTGATCTGGTCGTTCTACATCAACAACTATCTGCTCGGCCGCGATCCGCGGGCGTTCGATCTCCTGTACTGGAACTCCGACTCGACGCGGATGCCGGAAAAGATGCACAGCTTTTATCTGCGCAATATGTACCAGCGCAACCGCCTGCGCGAGCCGGGCGGGATCACGCTGCGCGGAGTGCCGATCGATCTGCGCAAGATCCGTGTGCCGAGCTACTTCTTGTCGACCCGCGAGGACCACATCGCGCTGTGGAAGTCGACCTATGCCGGGAGGAAGGTCGGCAGCACTTCGGCGATCGTCCACGGCTGGCGCCACAGGCGGCCCAGCGCGTGGCTCACTGCCGACTGGGTGCGCCCGAGGCGCTCGGCCGCGCGCGTCACGCTGCGCAAACCTGACCCGCCTGCGCGCCGCCGTTGAAAGTCAAACTCGTCGCACGAATCAATCCGGATTTGGAATCTCGGCCAACAGCTGCGCGAGGACGTCGTAGTTGACTGGCTTGACCAAATGGCCGTCGAATCCCGCGTCTTTCGATTTCATCCGGTCTTCCGGCTGGCTCCATCCGGTCAGGGCCACCAGCACGATGCCCTTGCCCCACGGCTGTTCGCGTATCCGCCGAGCGGCGTCGTAGCCGTTCAATCCCGGCAGGCCGATATCGAGCAGCACTACGTCGGGCCGGAACGTTGCTGCCGCGTCGATCGCCTCGAGCCCGTCGTGGGCAACGTGCGTTTCATTGCCGGTCATCTTCAACAACAGGGCGAGAGACCCTGCCGAGTCCCGGTTGTCATCGACGACCAGGATGCGCCGGCCCGGCGTGGCGGTCGCGCCGGTTGCGGCCGGCGCTTGTACCTGCGGTTCCGGATGCTCGAGCACCCCCGGCAAACGCACGACGAACTCGCTGCCCCGACCCAACCCTTCGCTGAAACCCTCGATCGATCCGCCGTGCATCTCGACCAGTTGCCGCACCAGCGTCAGGCCGATGCCCAGTCCGCCGCGCGAGCGTTCCAATGATTGATCGACCTGGGCAAACATCTCGAAGACCTTCGGCAGCATCCCAGGTGGGATGCCGATGCCGGTATCCTTCACCGAAACGATCGCTTCGCCGCATTGGTGCTCGACGGTCAGCGCGATGCGGCCTCCCGGATCGCTGAACTTGGCGGCATTGTTCAACAGGTTGCCGAACACCTGCGCCAGCCGCGTCGAGTCAGCATGCAGATACACCGGCTGCGGCGGCAAGGTCACCGTCAATTCGTGTCTCGCAGAATCCAGCGCCGGGCGGCAGGCTTCGAGCGCCTGATGAATGACCGACGCCAATTCAATCTGATCAAGACGGAGGGCGAGTGTGCCCTGGCTGATGCGACTTACGTCGAGGAGATCATCGATGAGACGGGTCATCTGGCTCAACTGCCTTGCCATCGTGCTTCCGGCCTGCTGCATCACTTCGCCATTGCCGCCGGCGCGGTTCATGATCTCCAGCATGTTGCTAAGCGGGGCCAGAGGCCCGCGGAGTTCGTGGGCGAGCAGCGCCAGGAACTCGTCCTTGTGGCGGTCGGCCTCCTTGACCTCATGGATGTCGGTATTCGAGCCGACCCACATCAGGATCTTGCCCGCGGCGTCCTTGAACGCTACCGCCCGGCTGAGGTGCCAGCGGTATTCGCCGTCAGCCCGCCGGAAGCGATGCTCGAAATGGAACGGTTCGCCGGTGTCGACAGACTGCCGCCAGATGCGGAGGTTCTCGGCCAGGTCGTCGGGATGGATGAACTGCGTCCAGCCCCAATCCCTGATCTCGTCGAAGGTAAGGCCGGTAAACGCCATCCATTGCGGGTTGAAGTAGTCGACGTCACCGTTGGGTTGGGCGGTGAACATCTTCTGCGGCATGGACTCGGCCAGGAAACGGTAACGTGCTCCGGCTTCGCGCAACGCTTCCTCCGCCTGCTTGCGCTCACTAATGTCCATGAATGACGTAATCGCACCGGTCACTTCTCCTTGCTCGTTCTTCAGCGCCGCAAAATTGACGAGCACCGGCAGGCGTGAGCCGTCGGGCCGCTCGATGAACACTTCCACGTTGGGCGCGGGGGCTCCGGTCCGCAGCACTTCCACTATTGGGCTCTGTGTATGCGGCAGCAGCGTGCCGTCCGGAAGCCAAAGCCTCAGCGAGCCGCAGTGCTGCTCGACGCCGCACGCGGGCTCTCGCCCCCACAACTGCGCCGCGCGCTGGTTGTAGTATTGGATCACCCCGTTCCGGTCACAGACGAATACCGCCATGGGCGCTGAGGCGAACAAGATGCGATAACGCTCTTCGCTGGCCCGCAACACGACGTCGGTCAGCTTGCGCTCGGTGATGTCGTGGATCCCCAGGAGGATTCGCTCGGGCGCGCCGGAGTCATCGCCCAGCGTCCGGGCGTTGAGCAGCATGGTACGGCGGCCGACGGATTCGAACTCGTGCGTAACCTCGAAGTCATCGAAGAAGTTGTTGCGGGGAACAATGTCTTCCAGCAAGTGACGCAACTGTGGAATGTCCCATTCGCGATTGCCTAAATCGTAGATCAGACGGCCCTCGGATTGCGCGGGTGAGACCTTGAACGTGCGGTAGAACGCCTCGTTGGCAGTGTGGATGCGCAGGTCGGGGTTCAGAATCAGCAACGGGTCGCGGGTGGTGCGAATGATGGCTTCGGCGTGATCGCGCGCGGCGGCGATGGCCTGCTCACTGCGCTTCAGCGCGTCGATTTCGACCAGGACCAGCACGGCGCCATCGACCTTGTTGTCGTGGGTGAAGTAGGGGCGCACGCGCAGCGAAAACCAGCGGCCGTCCCGGTCGCGCACCTCGCGCTCACGCTCGCGCACGCTGGCAATGACTTCGGCGATCAAGCTCTCCAGATCGGGCGATGCCTGAGACGGCACCGTGGGCGACTTACCCGTCCCGGCAGAGGTACGTCGTGCGGAACTTCGGTGCTCGCGTGGCAGCGGCACTGCGATCGTTGCGTCCGGCGAATCGGCGGCGCCGCCGCTGTCGGTGAATACGAGGTGATGTCGGACATTACCAATAAACCGCCCAACGTCACCCGCCAGCAGGTTGAATTGTTTCTCGGCCTGCGCGCTGAAGCGGCGAATCGTCAAGTCGCGTCCAAGCACGACGATGGCAAGCTTGGTCGACGCCTGGAGATTGGTGAGATCGCCGTTGAGACGGTTGAGCTCGGCATTGCGACTGGTCATCTCGTCATTGACGGTGGTCAATTCTTCGTTGCTCGACTCCAGCTCCTCCTTCGACGTTTCCAGCTCTTCGTTGATGCTCTGCAGCTCTTCGTTGGCGGACTGCACTTCTTCGTTGGCCGCCTGGAGCTCCTCGTTGGCTGCCTCGTGCTGTTCCTGGACGGATTGCAGGTAATCGCGCGTCTCGGTGAGGTCGGTTTCGAGCTCGGCGATGCGGCGGGAGGCTTCCTTCGCGGCCGGGCGGGCTGACTTGAGCCCGGCGCGCGGCGCGCTTGCTGGCGGCGACGGCGCGGCGGCGCGCCCCGGCATTGCCGCGTCCTCGAACAGAATCAGAAAGCAGCGCTCGCGCAGGTTCTTCAGTGGAATGACTTCCACGTTCACGGTCCGGGTCTGACCATCCTGTTGCACCCGCACGTTCTCCTTGCGCGCGCTGTTGTTTTCCCTTTCCGCCTTGTTGATGGCGGCGCGCAGCGGCAGCATCAAGCCTTCGCGGGCCATTTTCAACACGTCGAAGCTCGCCTTGCCGGTGGGCGGTTCGAGGTACGCGCTGGTGGCGCCGCGGAACTGCAGAATTTGCAGTGCGGCATTGACCAGCACGCCGGAAGGCGCGAATTGATTGGCGGCGACGCGGTCGGCCTCGCGCTGGGCATCGAGTTCGCCGCGCACAGCTTCCGGCACGTCTGCCTTGCCCGTTGACAGCGGGGAGGGTGGCTTCGGGCCGGATGACGGAGGTCCACCGCGCTCCGTTCTGACCGGCAGCTGGAACGCAGCAGTCGGCGCCGCTTTCCTGCAATAGATCTTGTTCTTCTTGTCCGCCGGTTCGAACAGATCGGTAAAGTTGCCGATCGATTCGGATGCGCCCAGAAACAGGAATCCCTCCGGCTTGAGCGCGTAATGGAATGTCGGGAACGCCTTTTTTTGCAGGCTCGGCTCAAGATAGATCAGCAGGTTGCGGCAACTGATCAAGTCCATCCGCGAGAACGGCGGGTCGCTGATGAGATTCTGCCGGGCGAAGACGACCATCTCGCGCAACGCCTTGTTGATCCGGTAACCGCCTTCCTCCTCGACAAAGAACCGTCGTAGCCGGTCCGCAGAGATATCCCGGGCGAGGGTCCTGGCATAAAGTCCTTGGCGCGCCTTGTCCAGGAGCGCGTCGTTCAGGTCGGTGGCGAACACCTGGAGCTTGCGCAGACGCGAAGCTTTTTCCGACGCTTCCACGAACGCCATGGCGATGGAATACGCTTCCTGGCCGGTAGAGCATCCGAGCACCCAGACGCGGAGCGGTTCGTCGCCACGTTGCTGGAGGAGCTTGGGAAAGACCTTGCGCTCGAGAACGTCGAAGGCTTCCGGGTTGCGGAAAAAGCTGGTGACGCTGATGAGCACATCGGAGTAGAGCGCGTTCAGCTCCTTGATGTTGCCGCGCAGGAACTGGGCGTAGCCCTCCAGCGTGTTTTGCTTTTCCAGGACCATGCGCCGGGCAATGCGCCGCTGAATGGTGGCGGACTTGTAGAGGGAAAAGTCGGCTCCCGAATGGTTGCGCAGCAGAAGCAGGATTTTCCTGAAGCCGTTCTCCGCGTCCTTTGAGCCGGTCTCTCGGCCGCGCGTGGCCTCGGCGCGAGCCTTACTCGATTCCGTGCGCGGTGTTCCATGCCCCCCCGAGGGCAGCGGTGTTGTGTCGTCCTCGTGCGCCGTCGCGGACGCCCGGTCATCTTCCGGCGTGAGCTGCTCTGGCGGTTGGCCGGCGACATAAGGATGTTTAGCAATGCGGGCGAGCTCGTGCGCAATGTGCTCCGGCGACAGAACAAAATCCACACAACCCGCGGCCACGGCGCTGCGCGGCATCGAATCGTAGCGGGCCGATTCATCCTGGGCGAACGTGATCCCGCCCTCGGCCTTGATGGCTTCCAGCCCCAACGTGCCGTCGGTCGCCGTACCCGAGAGAATCACACCGATGGCCCGCTCCCGCTGGTCCTGCGCCAAAGACTCGAAAAAGAAATCGATGGAACGAAGCGGCGTCCGCGTCTTCGGCCGCGGCTGAAGTTTCAAGATTCCATGCGCGATGACGAGGTTGGTGTCGGGCGGGATGACATAGATGTGATTGGCATCCACCCGCAGATTGTTCGTGACTTCGCGCACCGGAAGAGAGGTGGCCCGCGCGAGAAGCTGGGTGAGCGCACTTTCATGGAGCGGATCGAGATGCTGCACCAGCACGAATCCCATTCCCGTATCGAGCGGCAGTTGTTTGAGGAACTGCGTGAACGCCTCCAGCCCGCCGGCCGAGGCGCCGACGCCGACAATCGGGAACGATCCGCCGCCACCCGGCTCGATGCGTGCGTTCGCCGGCGTTGCAGATTCAGCTCGATCGGTACGGTCGTTCGTCACCGCAAGCCTTCCATACGTACATGCGTCCGGGAAGAAATCGCCGGCTGGGTTCGCGTCGTTTTGCCCCGGTGCGGCCGCTCAAACCGGCACTGAAAGAGAGGTAAGTACGCTCTGATACTTGCCGAGCAATTTGAGACTGGAAGATGAGATGGAGAGGGTGGTGGAGCGGCGATCATTCGGGTTGGTACGCCGCTTTACGATTCCTTGCTTGGTAAGCATTGCCAATCTGCGGCGTACCGTCGTTACCGAACTGAGATTCAGAAGAAAGAGCTGCTTCGGCGTGAGCGGTTGGTTCTGCTCGTTCCCATATCCGATCTCGATGATGATATCGAAATCGATGAGGGATTTCATGAAAAATAGTTGTAATCTTTCAAACTCTCTCATCCTTCTCAAAGCGGCGAATAACTTCATGTTTTTTCCTTATTTTAAGAATTGACGCGCCGCTCGCATATTGGGGCTGTATCACGATATTCACAAGTCCAATTGGGTGCCAATTTGGTACGTATTTCTGGCTTGCCTATTACGCTTGGAAAATACTCGACGGCACTGCCGCACACACGTCAACACGCGAAATCAGCCGTGGCGCGAACACGATCCAGAATGCGCGGCACCGTGGTCGCATGGAATGCGTGCATGCATCCACGGTGACGCCGATTGGCAGCGCCGCGGCAATCCGCTCCCGATCGGAATCGCTCAACTGAACCTGTAGTGCGCCGAGATTTTCAGTCAGGTATTTCACTCTTCTTTCAGCGTTTGGCCGTATTCGTTTTTCAGGCTGGACGCCAGCCAAGATGTACAGGGCAGGCTCACTGTATCGTAGCGCGCAGCATTTTTTTGCACGCGCGTGCAAAACCGGAGTATGCTTACTGCACACGCGTGCAAACAGTGTCAATGCGGATTGGGAGGCGGAGACGATGGGGCAGGAACGCGTTCGCGGTTCGTTCGTTACCGCCGCCGATATCGCGGAGCACGCCGGCGTGTCGCGTTCGGCCGTCTCCCGCACGTTCACGCCCGGCGCCAGCGTATCGAGCGCGGTCCGCGCACGCGTACTCGAAGCCGCCGGCGTGCTGGGTTATCGCGTCAACCGGCTGGCACAAAGTCTCACCAACGCACGCTCCAATATCGTCGGCCTGGTCGGCGCCGATCTGCAGCAACCCTTCCACGCCGAGTGTCTCGCCACGCTCTCCGAGGCGCTGCTCGCCGACGGTTTCCAGTGCATGCTGCTCAACGCCGCCAACGCCGGTCGCGATATGGGCGCGGTCATCGAACGCGTGCTCGAGTATCGCGTCTGCGCGATCGTCGTGATGAACGGCACGCCTTCCTCGGACATTGTCAAGGAATGCCTCGGCAATGGCGTGCCGGTGATCCTGGTCAACAAACCGATGCCGGGGTTCGCCGTCGACACTGTAGTGACCGATCATGCCGCCGGCGGACGCGTCGCCGCGGACCAGTTGCTCGCCGCCGGGTGCCGGCGGCTGGCAGTGGTATCGAGCGCAGCGCGTACCGCAAGCCTGGTCGGGCGGCTCGAAGCGTTCGGCGCGCGGGCAGCTGAGGCTGGCGTACCCGTTCGTGTCTGGCAGGAAGGACCCACCGACTATGCGGCGGGGCGCGAAGCGGCGCTGTCGATACTCTCCGACGAAGCGATCGACGGCGCGTTTTGCGTGACCGACCTGCTCGCGCTCGGATTCCTCGATGCCGCGCGTCTGGATCGCGGCCGCATTGTTCCGGACGATCTGTCGGTGATCGGCTTCGACGACATTCCGCAGGCCGGCTGGAACGCCTACCAGCTCACCACGTTCCGGCAACCGGTCCGCTTGCTGACCGATCAGGTGATGCAGGTGATCCGGCAACGGGCCGAAACGCCGGAAATGCCGCACGCCGTGTTCACACTGCCGGCGACGCTGGTCGAACGCAAGACCGTGCGCGCTTCCGCGGCGCAGCCAGAGGCGGCGCAATGAAGCCGCAGGTAGTCGCGCACCGGGGCAGCAGCGAGTTGCATGCGGAGAACTCCTGGGCCGCCTTCGAGGCTGCCGTTGTCGAAGGCGCCGATGCCATCGAGTGCGATGTCCAGGGTACGCGTGACGGTGAACTGATTATCCGGCACGACCTGAACATCGCCAATCGGTTAGTCGCGGAATGCTCGGCCGCGGAGCTCGATGCGATGGAACCGGGTCTGGTCCGCCTCGCCGAGCTTCTCGCGTGGGCGTCGCGGGCGGATATCGATCTGCTGGTCGAGGTCAAGGACCCGGACGTCGCGGTAGCCGTCTGCGCGATGGCCGCCGCGAGTTCGTGGCGCGAACGTATCATCGTCGGCAGTTTTCATGGCCCGGCGCTGGCCGCCGGCAAGGCGATAGCGCCGGGGATCGGGACTTCACTGATGATCGGCACCGTGGTCGCGCCGGACGATCTGATCCGCCTCGCACTGGCCTATCGGGTTGACGGAGTGCACCCATGCTGGGAGCATCGGTCGCCGCATCCGCATCGATTGCTCGACACGGCGGCAATCACGCGGCTGCACGAGGCGCGTCTGGCCGTCACACTCTGGCACGAGGAGCGAGAAAGCGAACTGCGCGCGCTGGTTGCGCTTCGCCCGGATGCGATTTGCACAAACGTACCGACACTGCTGCGGCGGATCGTCGATACTGCGGCAACGGGAGCGTTGACCGAAGGCGTCGCCGCGAGCAGTCGATAGTAGAACCGGACTTACCGAGGCAATCGAAAAAGCATCACGAAAGTAAATGGCAGGCGCGCCAACAGCGCCGGCTTTTTCAGCAGTGCGGCGATCGACCGCTAAACAGGAGGCATCATCATGAACTGGAAACATGCACTATCGGGAATGGTCGGCGGCGTGCTGTTCTGCGCCGCGACGACGTCGGCAATGGCCGACGATGTGGTGATCAAGGTGTGGGCGCGGGCCGACCGTTCCGGCCCGCTGCGCGCCGGCAATATCGTCGCCGCCGGCGAAACGCTCAACAAGATGCTCGCGGCAACCGGCACCGACAAGCGGGTCAAGATCGAGCTCAATGAAACGAACGCCAAGGGCTACGACGACGACGCGCTCGACCTGCTGAAGGCGTTCGCCGTCGACAAGGGCCCCGACATCTTCGTCCTGGCCCACGAGTGGACCGGCGCCTTTGCCGAAGCGGGCTACGCGATGAATCTCGAGGACTTCATCACCAAGAACCAGGAACTGATGGGCGACATCATCGTCCCCCTGTGGCAGTCGGTGAGCTACAAGGGCGTGCGCTACGGCGTGCCGCAGGACTCCGAAGTGCGGATGTATTTCCTGAACAACGACAAGCTGCGCAAGATGGGCAAGACCGACAAGGACATCGCCGCCATTTCCGCGAAAGTCGACGTCGGGGAATTCACCGCCTATGACTTGTGCGATCTCGCCGGTCAGGCGGTCCAGAAAAACGTCGCCAAGTTCGGCATCCTGCACCGGCCTAATGCAGGGCCCGACTTCCAGATGATGATGGAAGGCTTCGGCAATGTGCCTTACGACAAGGCGGAGGCCAAGCTGCAGGCATCGAAGGCCGGTCTGAAGGACTTCTTCACCTGGGTAAAGTATTGCACCGACAAGAAAGCCTTTTCGGCGACCAACACCACGATGTCGTGGGACGCGATCGAGGCGGCAGCGTTCAAGGATGAGCAGGCGCTGGTGTTTTTTCACGGCGTGTGGCGCGTCACCGATCAGTCGAAAGCGTGGAACCTGAAAGGCAAGGAAGACTACCAGCGCAAGATCACGTGGATCAACGCCCCGGCGGGCAAGAAAGGCGGCAAGCCGTCCAACCTGTCGCATCCGATCGCTTATGCAGTGTCCGCCAAGTCGAAGAACAAGGACCTGGCCGCTTATCTGGTCGCGCTGGCCAGCCAGCCCCTTGCCAACACGAAGCATGCGGTGACGACGAACCATACGCCGATCAACTATGGCCAGCAGTCGATGCCAGAAGTCGCCGAAAAAGGATGGGCCCTCGTCGCCGCGACACCGATGCTCAAATACGCGAGCTTCATGCCGAACCACCCGAAAATCGGCCAGTACAACTCGGTCATTTTCAAGGGGATCCAGGGCGTGGAAACCGGCCGTCTGACCGCGCAGGCGGCGGCGGATTTTGTCGCCGATGAACTCGCCAACGAGCTGGGCAAGGACGTCATCATCCGTCCCTGAACCTGGTGCAGTAATGCTTGGGGAGCGGCAATCGCCGCTCCCCTACCAAGCCCACCTGCAAGGAGTTTCACCATGCCCGATTTCGCACGCGCGCAGCTTCGACGGCAGCGGATCAACTTCGGCTTGTTCCTCGGGCCGGCGCTGCTGCTCCTTTTCGTGTTCTTCGTCGCTCCGATCATCATCGACCTGGTCCTTGCGTTCACCGACATGGGCCGTACGCTCAAAGCCGGCGCGTTTACGCTCGAAAACTTCCAGCGGATGTTCACGCGCGATTCCCGGTTGCTCGGCGCCCTTGCCATCACTTTTGTCTTTGTCCTGCTGACGCTCGGGATCTTCAATGTCACGTTCGCGCTGCTGCTGGCGCTGAT
>JAYTIR010000468.1:0-6131 GCA_043731765.1 Burkholderiales bacterium | reverse complement strand
GTCGTTGGCGCGGTCGTTCGAGCGGTCGTTGGCGCGATCATTCGACCGGTCGTTGGCGCGATCGTTGGCGCGATCATTCGAGCGGTCGTTGGCGCGATCGTTGGCGCGATCATTCGAGCGGTCTGCCGCACCCGCATTGCCGGTTGGATCGCCCTGAGTCGATTGCCCACTAGCTTGACCGCCGAGCTTGACGTCGGCAGCCGTTGGCTGGTCGGCCCTGTACCGCTGCGCCGGAACAATCGTACCGGCCGTGTCGGTACCGCTAGGCGGGTACAGCCCGGTGGCCACCGTGACGATCGCGGCCGCCGCGGCGATGCCAACGCCAATCCAGATCTTCTTACGATTGCCGAAGGAACCGCTCTTTTGTTCGCTCATGTTCTCACCCCTGAAATGTGGCCCGCGCTCCGAAATCGGATGGACCGTTGCCGACTTCCCCGGGTTGTCGCCCGGAGCTTTCATCGAATCTTCTCCAATTACTCCAATTACACGTGAACGCGAGAAAAGTTGGTGGACGCGGCCCCAACCCGAAGGGCGTCCTTCGGCTGGGCGTCGCCCCGCCGGACGTTGCGGAAGGCCCGCCATCACCTGGGAGACCAGGCCCTCTGGCGGAAACGCCTTGGGCACGCCCCTCAAGCCGTCGAACAGGCCTCGCAATTCGTCAAAGTCCGCGCGGGCTGTCGGGTTGGCCGCCAGAAGGCGTCCCAAGTCCGCCACCTCGCCGGGGGTAGCCTCGCCGTCCAGGACGGCATGCATCAATAGTGTGTGTTCGGAGTATTCCATGTCAATTCCCGCGGAGATCCTTTAACAGGACTGCCAACCGGTGCCTCGCCTCGAACAAGCGGGATTTCACCGTTTTTTCGTCCAGTTCCAGAATCTGCCCGATCTCCTGGTAGCTGCATTCGGAAAAGTGCCGCAGCGCCAGCACCATCCGGTCGTTTGTCTTCATGCCCATCAATGCACTCTGTATCCGCCTGGAAATCTCCGCCTCGCCGACCTGCCACTCCGGGTTGGAGCTCGCGGACCCCGGAAGGTCGATCTCGTCGTCCAACGCATCTTCCCGTCCGTTGCGGCGCAACAGATTGAGCGACTCGTTGACCGTGATGCGGTAAATCCAGCTGAAAAACCTGTATTTCGGGTCGTACTCATCCAGCCGCTCTGCAACTTTCAGGAACACGATCTGGGCAATGTCACTCGCGTCCTCCGGGCGGCGCAACAACCAGAACGCTGCGTTGTAGATGGGCCTCTGGTAGCGAATCACCAACTCGGTGAAGGCGGCCCGATCCCCATGCCTGTAGCGTTCCAGCAATGCTTGATCGGTGTCAGTGTCCACAATTACACGCGGCGGGCGGAAAAGTTGGACTACCGCGCCGGCTCGATTTCGAAGATCTGGTCGAAACCGGAGTACCGGAAGATGTCCTGCAGGTGGCGGTTGACACCCGTGAGCCGCAGCTTGCCGGCCGAGGCAAGCAGCCGCTTCTGCGTCTTCAGCAGCACGCCCAGGCCCGCGCTTGAGATGTACTCGAGCCCGCTGCAGTCAAGCGTCACCGTTCCCTTGGTCGCGTCAAGGAACGACTGGGCCGCCGGGGACTCCGCGGCATCCAGCCGGCCGGAGATCACGACCACGCCCTCCGCGCCAAAATCAATCGCCAGCATCGTTTAGCCCTCTTTCTTCGGTGTTGCGCGGGAACGCGCCTGTCCCGCCAGCGTCTTGCGAAAAGTGATCCGGCTCTGCCGGTCTTCCTTCGAATATTCGTAGACCATGGAATCCACCAGGCGCCGGATCAGGTGCAGCCCCAGCCCACCGGGCTTGCGCTGCTCGATCGGCATGTCTATGTCCACGTCGGGCGCACCCGTGACGTCGAATTGCTCGACATCATAGTCCGTAAGCACCACTTCCACGCCCCCGGCGATGGTGGCCATGTCGATGCGCACTTCAGTGTCACCGCCAGGGCTGTACTTGACCATGTTCGTGAACAACTCTTCCACCGTCAGGTCGACGGCGGACAGCAGCCCGGGATCGACCGCATGACGGGCGAAGAAATCCGCGGTGAACGCGAACATCGGCTGGAGCGAGTCGAAGCCGCGGCGGAACATCTGGTGCGTTGCGACGCGTGCCTCGCGTTTCACCAGCACCACGGTCATGTCGTCTTCCTGCGGCGCGCCCTTTGCGAACGCCTGGACGGCGTCGAGCAAGATCGCCGACAGTTCGGCCATGGGTTTGCCGTGGTGGACTCGGAGGATTTCCTCGACCCGCTCTTCACCAAACTGTTCCCCGGAAGCGTCGTGGTACTCGTAAATGCCGTCGGAGATAAGGGCCAGTATGTCGCCGGGCCCAAGGTCAAGGTTCACGGCTGGCCGCATCGAGGTCAGCGGCATGGCCGCCAGCGGGAAGCTGGTGGGATCGTATCGCGCGCAAGCTCCGGTGCCCGCCTGAAAATGCAGGATCGGCGCCTGCCCGCCGCTGTGGAAGCGCATCCGGTGGGCCGAAACGTCGAGGAGCCCGATGAACGCCGTGATGAAGCGGTCGTCCGCCAGGATGTTGGCGAGCTGGTTGTTCACCTGCATGAATGCGGTCTCGAGGTCGGCGCCAAGCTGGAACGCCATGCGCAACATCGCATGCATCTGCGTGACCGACAACGCCGGGGCAATGCCGTGGCCCGTGGCATCGCCCAGGACCGTGAGCACCCCCTGCTCGATCACCGTCAGGTCGAAGGTGTCGCCACCGGTGAGGCTCGCCGGCCGGAACGTTCCATAAAGGTCGTAGCCGGGGAGCGAGGGCATGATGGCGGGCAACGTGCTCATCTGCACCACCCGCGCCATTTCCAGCTCCTGGCGCATCTTCTCGCCCTCGATCACGGCCTCGGTCATGCGCACCCGCTGCAGTGCAACCGCGCACTGCGCCGCCAATACGGTTGCAAGCGCCTCGTCGCTTTCGTCGAAGACGCCATCCGCCTTGTTCAGGACCTGCATCACCCCCACGAGGACGTCCTTGTGGTCGACCAGCGGCAGGGTCAGCATGCAGCGTGTTCGGTAGCTGGAACTTCTGTCCACGTCCGGATTGAATCGCTCGTCCGCATAGCAGTCGGGCACATTGATGATCCGGCGCGTGCGCGCGCACGCGCCTGCGAGCCCGGCGTTTGCCGGGACCCGCACCGGCGCGCTGCCGGTCGCGATCTCCAGGACCAGTTGGTCGGCCGCGGCGTCATACAGCCACACCGAGCCGCGATCGGCCTTCAGGACCTGCTTCGCGGCACTCACCACTTCGGACAGCATGGTCATGAGGTCGAACGGGGCCGCCAACTTGGCAGTGACCGCGAGGATCGCCTCCATGTCCCCTACCGAAAGTTGGCGCCGGTTTGGCCGTCCGCTCATGCTGCCAGAATGTAACAGATCGCCGTCCCGCCCCCGCGGCGTTTTTGCCTTCGCACCCGAGCAGGATATCTACTTCATCAATTTCGGGCGCCTTGCGATCACGCACCCTCAGGACATCGCCGACGCCGAGCAATTTTCCTTCAGCGTCACTTCACGACCAGCGCATTAATGACAGCCTCGACGTCGTCGATGTTGCGCACCAATCTTTCCAACGCTGCGGCTTCGTCCCGCGTGCGGACACATCCCCTCAGCCAAACCCAGCCGCTGCGTCCATTCGAGCTTTTCGCTCATCATCTCGAGCACTTGCGGGAATGCCGCAAGCGACAGCACGCTCGCATCCCACGTCTTGTCCTTTAACGCGTCGTCGAGCGCGGGGCCCTTCAGACTTGCATTGCCCTTGACGAAACGCGCGGCCTCGACGACTTCGAGCGGGTACGTCGACGCCATCAGGATTTGCGTCAGCAACTGGTCGGGATAAAGCGCGATCGGCGCCAGCAGCGAGGCGAGAGGGTCCTGGGACATCGGCGCAGCCTGCGGCGCCCCTGTCGGAGGCGGCGTGTTTGGCGGCGGCGCGTTCTGGGCCGATGCCGCCACCGAAATGGCCAACAGGGTGGCCGCGACGAGTGTCGCCATGCAACGGGAAAAATTCATGAGCGCTCCAGGGGAAAGACCCGCGGTGACCATTCAGGCGGCCGTCTACGCGAGCCTCGCATACGCCAGTATGCCCAATGACGCGCCAGCCGCGCATGGGATGACCGGTGCCCGATGGTCTGTTCGCGGATTGGCGACCGACAACTGCCATTCATTCCGGAAATGTGACAATGTCCAGGGAATTATCCGAAGTGTCGAAGTCCGCGCGCGCTATCATCTCCCGTCATGCAAGTGACGCTCAATGGATCCCCGCATCACTTCGACCCGCCGCCCGCGACGGTCGCCGAACTCGTTCGCGCGCTCAACCTCGAGGGCAAGCGCATCGCCGTGGAGATGAACGGCGAAATTGTCCCGAAGAGCCGCTATGCGCAGACGCGCGTTACGTCCGGCGACCGGCTCGAGGTGGTGGCGGCGGTCGGCGGCGGATAGTCCGCGCCGGAATCGGTGTCGAATTTCGTACGGCGTAAAATAGCCCTTGTGAATGCCCCCGCCGAACTCGAAGCACACGCCGATCCGCTGGTCATCGCAGGACGCGCGTACCGCTCGCGCCTGCTCGTCGGAACCGGCAAGTACCGGGACTTCGCGCAGACGCGCGAGGCCATCGATGCGTCGGGCGCGCAGATCATCACCGTGGCCATCCGCCGCACGAACATCGGCCAGGACGCCGGCGCCCCGTCTCTCATCGACGCGCTGCCGCCCTCGGAGTTCACCTACCTTCCCAACAGCGCCGGCTGCTACACGGCCGACGACGCGGTGCGCACGCTGAAACTCGCGCGTGAATTGCTCGATGGCCATGCGCTCACCAAACTCGAGGTGCTGGGCGACAAGGAAACGCTGTTTCCCAACGTGCGGGAAACGCTGAAAGCCGCAGAAATTCTGGTGGCCGACGGCTTCCAGGTGATGGTGTACACGTCCGACGACCCCATCATCGCGCGCGAACTGGAACAGATCGGTTGCGTGGCGATCATGCCGCTGGCCTCGCTGATCGGTTCGGGCATGGGCATCCTCAATCCGTGGAACCTGAAGCTCATCATCGAACAGGCGAAGGTGCCGGTGCTGGTGGATGCAGGTGTCGGTACCGCCTCCGACGCGGCCATCGCGATGGAGTTGGGCTGCGCCGGCGTGCTGATGAACACGGCAATCGCGCTGGCACGGGATCCGGTGCGCATGGCGCGCGCGATGAAACGAGGCGTTGAGGCCGGACGCGACGCCTTCCTCGCGGGCCGCATGCCGAGGAAGCTCTACGCGGGCAGCCCCAGTTCCCCGACCTCCGGGCTCATTTCCTGACTTCGCGCGCGCTGCTGGCGGCGGGCTTGGGCGTGGCGCTCGCCACATGCGTTAGCGTTCACGCGGCGCCGATCACCCCTGCGCGCGTCACGGAACTGTGCGCGCAGGCCGATGGCCCGGCACATTGCGGGCGTTTGATCGAGGCGTATCAGTTGAGCGCGCTCCCCAACCTCGCCATCCGCGATGGCGGCACGCTGAAGGTATTGCTGTTCCCTTCGGGCGCGCGCGAATTCGTCGATGTCGATTCGCTCCGCGGATCCACGACCTGGTCCCTGTGGGAATACTGGAGTCCGGTCAACGTGGTGATTCTGTTCACGACGGACCTGGACCGCCTGGGATACGCGGCACTACAGCGGACGACGGGCCAGGTGACCGCGCTTCCGGCCGAGCCGTCGCTTTCCCCGGACCGGCAGCGATTGGCGGTCGCGGATTTCTGCCGCGCGAATTGCGACAACGAGGTCACGGTGTGGCGCATCGCGCGCGACGGCATCCGCAAGGAACTCGGCTGGAAACCGGATGCGAATTGGTCCGACGTGACGGTGCAGTGGAAAGACGCCGAAACGTTGACGATCGAATTCACGCCGGCGGGCGACGTCAAGGCGCGAACCCTGGAGCGCCGGATGGCGGACGCAGACTGGCAGCGCGCGAGTTTGCGTTCCGCGCAATGACCGCGGCCAAAGCCGTCGTCACCAACCCTGCGCACCGCGCGGTGCGCAGTTTCGTTTTGCGTCAGGGTCGAATGTCTCCGGCGCAGCAGCGGGCGCTCGACACATTGCTGCCGAAGTTGGGCATATCGTATGCGCCCGAACCGATCGACTTCA
>JAYTIR010000467.1:0-26135 GCA_043731765.1 Burkholderiales bacterium | reverse complement strand
TTCGCGCTTTCGGCGCCGACCGTAGCTGCCTTCCTGAGGGACTGGACGCAGGAAAGCCAGTTGCAATCGGAGGTATTCAACAAGGCGCAGGAGTGGCTGGGCGAGAACGGCAAAGGCCTGGTCGACTGGGACATCTCGCGGGACGCGCCGTACTTCGGCATCCCGATTCCCGATGCTCCCGGCAAATATTTCTACGTCTGGCTCGACGCGACCGTTGGCTATCTGGCGAGCCTCAAGGCACACCTCACGCAACAGGGAATCGACTTCGCGCAATTCCTGCAGGACCCGCGTACGGAGCAGATTCACTTCATCGGCAAGGACATTATCTATTTCCATACACTCTTCTGGCCGGCGATGATGAAGTTCGCGGGCGCGCCGTACAAGGTGCCCGACCACGTGTTCGTGCACGGCTTTCTGACCGCGCTCGGTGAAAAAATGTCGAAGTCGCGCGGCACCGGCGTCAGTCCAGACTACTACCTCGATCTGGGGCTCAATTCGGAATGGCTGCGCTATTACATCGCGGCCAAGTTGAACGACAAGGTCGAGGACATCGATTTCAATCCCGACGACTTCGTCGCGCGGGTGAACAGCGATCTCATCGGAAAATACGTCAACGTCGCGAGCCGGGCGGCGCGATTCGTCGCGGCCAATGGCAATCGGCTCAACCAGCGGCAAGCGTTTGCGATACGCCACAACACGGTTACGCCCGGTCAGGTCGCGGATATCGTCGGCGGGCACTATGACCGGCGGGAATTCGGGAAGGCATTACGCGAGATCATGGTGCTCGCTGATCAGACCAATCAGTATTTCGACAACGCAAAACCATGGGATCTCGCCAAGGATCCGGACAAGGCCGCAGGTGCATTCGCGGTGAGCTCGGAATGCCTCGAGGACTTTCGCATCCTGACGATTTTGTTGAAGCCCGTGCTGCCCGCGCTCGCCGCACAAGCCGAGACCTTCCTGAACCTCGGTCCGCAATCGTGGGTTGACATCACGCGGCCACTGTCCGAGGGCCACCAGATCAACTCGTATGCCCACCTGATGACCCGCATTGACCCGAAGCAGATCGATACGCTGATCGATGGCCCAACGCCGGCAGCGCAGTCGGCGGTGTCCATCACCGATGGCACGATCTCCATCGACGATTTCACCAAGGTCGATCTGCGCATCGCGAGAATCGTCAACGCCGAACACGTCGATGGCGCCGACAAGCTCCTCAAATTGACGCTCGATGTGGGCGATGGCCGCCAACGCACGGTATTCGCGGGTATCAAGTCCGCGTACGACCCCGCGCAATTGATCGGCCGCCTGACGCCGATGGTCGCCAACCTCGCGCCGCGGAAAATGAAATTCGGATTGTCGGAAGGCATGGTGCTCGCGGCTTCCGGCGATGGCCCGGGCATCTTCCTGCTCGCACCCGACAGTGGTGCTACGCCGGGAATGCGCGTCAAGTGAGTGTCGCCGGGCCGCCCCAAGACACGAATTGCTCCCCCTGTGGGGGCAGCGCGGCGGCGACAGCCGCAAGCGTGGGGGTCCAATGAACGCCAGCGCTGAAAGTCGCTTCCGGCAGCGGTGAACCTGCAGCCGCTCGAACTGATCATCGCGGCGATCGTCGTGTGGCTCGCGATTGGTACGCTGGGCTTGGTTCGTCCGCGCCATTTCGCATTCATCACCCGTGTGCTTTTTCCTGCCGGGTCTGCGGTCGGTTTGGCGTTGGCCGTTGTTGCGTTCGTCGCCATGGCCTTGCCGCCGCAGACGACGATGCTGCCGTTGGGATTGCCCGATCTTCCCTTTCACCTGCGTCTGGATTCGCTGTCGGCCTTCTTCCTGCTGCTGCTGGGTTCCACCGGCACAGCAATCTCGCTGTATTCGGCTGGATATTTCCGCTCCAGCGAAGGCACCGCACCCGGGCTCATCTGCTTCCAGTACCACGCGTTCCTCGCGGCCATGGCCCTGGTGATGGTCGCCGACGATGCCTACCTGTTCATGGTCGCGTGGGAGACGATGGCGCTGGCCTCGTTCTTCCTGGTCACCACCGAGCATCGGATTCCGGAGATCCGCCGCGCGGGCTTTCTGTACCTGCTGATCGCGCACGTCGGCGCCATCGCAATCCTGCTCTGCTTCGGTTCGTTGCAAGGCGGCAGCGGCGATTACACGTTCACGGCGATGCGCTCGATGCGCCTGACCGGCGCGTGGCCGAGCGCCGCGTTCTTTCTCGCGTTGTTCGGCTTCGGCGCCAAGGCGGGACTCCTGCCGTTGCATATCTGGCTGCCGGAGGCACATCCCGCGGCACCTTCTCCGGTCTCGGCGCTGATGAGCGGCGTCATGCTCAAGACCGCGATCTACGGTATGCTGCGCGTGACCTTCGATCTTCTCCACGGCCAGCTCTGGTGGTGGGGCGTGGTCGCATTGTCGCTGGGTCTTGTGACGGCGCTGTTCGGCGTGATCTTCGCCGCGGTGCAATCCGACATGAAGCGACTCCTCGCGTATTCGTCGATCGAGAACATCGGCATCATCGTCGCCGGGATTGGCCTCACGATCCTGTTCAAGTCCTATGGCAAGACGCTGCTTGCCGCCATCACGCTGACCGCGGTGCTCTACCATGCGTTGAACCACGCGTTCTTCAAGAGCCTTCTGTTCCTGGCGACCGGCTCCGTGCTGCATGCAACGCACGAACGCAGCTTGGGCAAGCTCGGCGGCCTCATCCATCGCATGCCGTGGGTCGCCTGGCTGGCGCTGGTCGGCGCGCTGGCGTGCGCAGGTCTGCCGCCATTGAACGGATTTGTCTCCGAATGGCTGCTCCTGCAGGCGTTCCTGTTCACGCCCAGCCTGCCGCAGTCATTCGTCAACATGCTCGTTCCCGTGGCCGCGGCCGCACTGGTGCTCGCCGTCGCGCTCTCCGCTTACGTGATGGTCAAGTTCTACGGCGTGATCTTCCTGGGCAGGCCACGCGAGGCCAACCTGGCGTATGCGAAGGACGCGGGCACCTTCGAGCGGATCGCGCTGGTGTGGCTGGCGGCGGGCTGCGTCTTGCTGGGAATATTGCCGGTCAACGTCATTGCGCTGCTGGACCCGATCAACACGATGCTCGTCGGTTCGAGCGCAATCAACGCGGGAAGCAACAGCTGGCTGCTGTTGGCGCCCATCAACGTGGACCGCTCGAGCTACAGCCCGTTGATCATGCTGGTCGTGATCCTCGCCGTCGTCCTGTTGACCATGCAGATTGTGCATCGTTATTACCACGGGCGCGTCCGCAAGGCGCCCCCGTGGGATTGCGGGTTCCCCGCGCAGACACCGCGCATGCAGGACACCGCTGAAGGCTTCGGCCAGCCGATCCGCCAGGTGTTCGAACCGTTCTTTCGCATGAAGCGCGTGCTGCCCTCGCCGTTCGATGCCGCGCCACGATACGAAGTCACGGCCGAAGACCACTTCTGGCACTGGTTCTATGTGCCGATCGTGCGCGGCGCGGAGATTCTCGCCCGCCTTGTCGGAACCATCCAGAAGGGGCGCATTTCCGTGTACCTCACCTACAGTTTCTTCACGCTGCTCGCCTTGCTGTTTCTGGTGCGATGAGCGCAGCCGGGCCGACCTGATGACGCTATCCGGCTTCTTCTCGCAATTTCTGCAGCTTGCAATTGCGCTCGTGCTGGCGCCGTTGCTGGTGGGCTGGGTCAACAAGTGCCGCGCGTGGCTGCAGAATAAAACCGCACCGTCGATCCTGCTGCCCTACCGGATGATCCGCAAATTGTTCTTCAAGGACGCCGTGGTGGCGGAGAATGCGTCGCCGATTTTCCGCCTGACGCCGTATATCGTGTTCGGCGCGATGTGCTGCGCGGCGGCGATCGTCCCGTCGCTCGCCACCGACCTTCCTTTCGCGCTGGCCGCCGATACGATCGCGCTGGTCGGCCTGTTTGCGCTGGCGCGCGTGTTCATGGCGCTGGCGGCCATGGATATCGGCACGTCCTTCGGTTCGCTGGGCGCGCGGCGCGAGATGTTCGTCGGCTTCCTGGCCGAGCCCGCCCTCCTGATGGTGCTGTTCACCGCATCGCTGATCTCCGGCTCGACTTCGCTGCCGTCGATTGTCGACACGCTGGCGCATCGGGACCTCGCCATCTATCCCAGCCTCGCGTTGGCGGGCGTCGCCTTCACCATGGTGGCGCTGGCCGAGAACGCGCGCGTCCCGGTGGACAATCCGGCAACGCATCTCGAACTGACGATGATCCACGAGGCGATGCTGCTCGAGTACTCGGCGCGGCACCTGGCGCTGCTCGAATGGGCGGCGGCGCTCAAGCTCTTCAATTACTCGTGCATCGGCCTGGCGCTGTTCTTCCCGTTCGGCATTGTCGTCAGCGGCACCGACTGGCTGGCGTTGCTGGGCGCAGCACCCGCGCTGATCGCGAAACTCCTCGCGGGCGGGTTCGCGCTGGCGCTGATCGAAACGCTGTCGGCCAAGATGCGCATCTTCCGTGCGCCCGAGTTCCTCGGGACGGCATTCATGCTTGCCGTGCTGGCGATGTTGGTCAACCTGCTGCTTGGCGCGTGACATGAAACGACCCCCACGCTCGCTTCGCTCGCTGCCCCCAAAGGGGGCGCGTCAGCCCCTTGGGGCGGCCCGGCGGGACTGACATGGCCGCGCTTCCCCTCTACGCGCAGCTCATCAACCTGCTGGCGGCGATCCTGCTGTTGCTTGCGTTTGCCATGCTCGCGCAGCGCCGCGTCCTTTCGCTGATCGATCTATTTGCCGCGCAGGGCTTCGCATTGAGTTGCTCGACGGCGATCGTCGCCTACGGGACGCACCAGTCGCACCTGTATTTTTCTGCCGGGCTTACTTTTTTCCTCAAGGTCATGCTGCTGCCGTGGCTCCTGTACCGGTTAATACGAAAGCTCGATGTGAAATGGGACGTCGAGGGTTTGATCAACGTCCCGACGACAATGATCATCGGACTGGTGCTTGTGGTGTTTTCGTTCAATCTTGCGGTGCCGATATCGACACTGGCCAGCACCGTCACCCGGTCGACGCTCGGCATCGCCATGGCGACCGTGATGCTGTCGTTCCTGATGATGATCACGCGCCGCAAGGCCATCCCGCAGGTAATTGGCTTCCTGTCGATGGAAAACGGCCTGTTTTTCGCGGCGACGAGCGCCACTTACGGAATGCCGATGGTGGTCGAACTCGGCATTGCGCTCGACGTGCTCGTCGGCATGCTGATCCTGGGCGTGTTCTTCTTCCAGATCCGCGAGCAGTTCGACAGCCTCGACCTGAAGCACATGGAGAAGTTGAAGGAGAGCGAGTGAACGCGACGGCCGAGGCGACCGAGTGATCGAGATCCTCGCCGTCCTTGGACTGCCCCTCGTCGGCTCCGCTCTTCTGGCCCTCGTCGGCGAACGGAAGATCGCACCGCGAGTGAATGTGGCGGTGAGCCTGCTGACGTTCCTGGCCGCGACTGCGTTGACGGTGCGCGTGATTTCGGACGGCCCGCTGCTCGTCCTCGACCGCCAGTTCTTCGTCGATCCGTTCAACGTGTTCCTGGTCGCGCTGACGGCGTTGGTCGGCTTCACCACGTCGATATTCTCGCAACCCTACATGCGCATCGAGGAGGAACACGGCCGCCTGACGCCTTCCCGCCTTCGCCTGTATCACAGCATGTACCAGCTGTTCAATTTCACGATGCTGCTGGCGCTGCTCACCAACAACATGGGCATCCTCTGGGTGGCCATGGAGGCGGCCACGCTGACGACCGTGCTGCTGGTTTCGCTCTACCGTACGCCAGCGAGCCTCGAAGCCGCATGGAAATATTTCATTCTTTGTGGCGTGGGCATCGCGCAGGCGTTGTTCGGTACCATCCTCCTCTACTTCGCCGCCGAGAAGCTGCTGGGCGCGGAAGGCGGCGCGCTGCTGTGGACCGAACTCAACAACGTCAAGGGCCAGCTCGAACCGACGGTCCTGTCGCTGGCCTTCGTGTTCCTGCTGGTGGGTTACGGCACGAAGGTGGGCCTGGTGCCGCTGCACAATTGGCTGCCCGACGCGCACGCGGAGGGCCCGACACCGGTGTCCGCGGTGCTTTCCGGCCTGCTGCTCAACGTCGCGCTGTACGCCGTCGTGCGCTGCAAGGTGCTGGTCGAGGGTTCCGTGCAGACGTCATTCGCGAAGGAGCTGATGATGGACTTCGGCCTGCTGTCGGTCGTCGTCGCCGCGTTCCTGCTCTCGCGCCAGAAAGACATCAAGCGCTTGTTCGCGTACTCGTCGGTCGAACACATGGGCATCATCACCTTCGCCTTCGGCATGGGTGGCCCCATCGCGAATTTTGCGGGGCTGCTGCACATGACCGTGCATTCGCTGACCAAGTCGGCCATATTTTTCACAGTCGGCCACGCCACGCAGAAGACCGGCACGCAGGTCATGGACGACATTCGCGGCTTGATCACGATCAGTCCGATGCTGGGCTGGGGCCTGATCGTGGGCACGCTGGCGATCCTCGGCATGCCGCCTTTCGGCGTATTCGCCAGCGAGTTCCTGATCCTGATCACGGCAATCCACGAGCATCCGTGGGCAACACCGTTCCTGCTCGGAGCGCTCGGGCTGGCCTTCGCCGCGGTGTTCGGGAAGGTGCAGCCGATGGTGTTCGGCGAGACTTCGGCGAAACGCCTGCCACTGCGTCCGGCAATGATTCCGGTGTTCGTGCATCTCGCGATCGTGCTGATGCTGGGACTGTGGATCCCGCCCTTCCTCGCCGACTGGTATCGCCAGGCGGCGCGCTTGATCGGATGACGGAATGAACCTGTCGCCGCTCGGACTTGCCGCCGCCGCGCTGCCCTCGACCGTGCCGGCCCGCCGCGTGCCGGTCAGCTCCGGCCAACTGCTGGCGGCGTGCCGGGTCGCGTGGGAGCAAGGCGGGCAACTGGTGGCGTTGTGGTTAAGCGACGAACGCGACCGCAATCGCGGCTACTGTCTGCGCGTGGTGCTGCAGGACGGCGACGGGCTGACGCTGCTCGAGCACACCATGCCCGATGCCGACGTCCACTATCCCGATCTCTCGCTCATTTTTCCGGCGGCAAATCGGATGCAGCGCGCCGCGTATGATCTCGTCGGCATTCCTTCCGACGCCGATGACCAGCGGCCGTGGCTGTGGCTGGCAAGTTGGCCCATCGACAAATTTCCGCTGCGGCGCGACTTCGAGGCCTCGCCCAAATGGGAGCCCGGGCAGGAGGAATATGCGTTCGTGAAAGTCGCCGGTGACGGCGTGCACGAAATCCCGGTCGGTCCCGTGCACGCGGGCATCATCGAGCCGGGACATTTCCGCTTCCAGGTTGTCGGCGAAAAGGTCCTGCGGCTGGAGCAACGCTTCGGTTACACGCACAAGGGCATCGAAAAACGTTTCGAGAGTCTGATGCTCACTGACGGCCACCGCCTCGCGGGCCGCGTTTCGGGTGACAGCACCGTGGCTTATGCGTGGGCGTACGCGCAGGCATTGGAAGCAATCGCGGACTTGACGGTCCCAGTGCGCGCCGCGTGGTTGCGTGCGCTCACTCTGGAACGCGAACGGCTCGCCAACCATCTGGGCGATCTTGGCTACATCGGCAACGACGGCGGATTCGCGTTCGGCCTCGCGCAGTTTTCGCGCCTGAGGGAGGACGTATTGCGCACCAACCTAGTCGCCTTCGGCCATCGCTTGCTCATGGACCATGTCGTGCCGGGCGGCGTGGCGCGCGACCTTGCGCCCGAACACGCGGCCAGAATCAATGACGAGTGCACGACGCTGGAGCGCGAGATCCGGATCGTGCGCGACATCTACGACGAACACGCCGGCCTGCAGGATCGCTTCCGCACCTGCGGCATCGTGTCGCCCGAGCTGGCGGCGAAGCTCGGCCTGACCGGAATGGCGGGTCGCGCCAGCGGCCAGGCGCGCGACCTGCGCTGTGATTTTCCGGTCGCGCCCTACGATTCGCTCGCAGTCCGCAAAGCGGGTTCCATCGGCGGCGATGTCGCGGCGCGGGTCGCCGTCCGCTTCGACGAAGCGCTGGAGTCGCTCCGGCTCATTCAGAATATCGTCAAGGCGATTCCCGAAGGCGAGATCAACGTGCCCCTGCCGGAAATTGCGGAGCACACACTGGGGCTGGGCTATGTCGAAGGCTGGCGCGGGCCGGTATTGCTGGCCCTCACGAGCGGTCCCGCCGGGACCATTCGGCGTTGCCATCCGCACGACCCGTCATGGACGAACTGGCCGGTGGTCGAACACGCCGTCATCGGCAACATCGTTCCCGATTTCCCGCTGATCAACAAGTCCTTCAACCTCACCTACAGCGGTCACGATCTGTAAGGCCTCCCCATGCTGCACATCCTCCGCCAAATCGCCAAGACCGGAATCAAGACCGAAGCGGCGCCTGCACCGGCCGACGAGATGGTGCTCGTCGCGCGGCTGCAGGAAAAATTGCTGTCCACACTCGGCCGCGCGCTGACCATCCGCCAGGTGGACGCCGGCTCATGCAACGGCTGCGAACTGGAGATACACGCCCTCGGCAATCCCTACTACAACATCGAGGGACTCGGCATCAAGTTTGTCGCCAGTCCGCGCCACGCTGACATGCTGCTGGTGACGGGTCCGGTGTCCAAGCACATGGCGATCGCGCTACTGCGAACGTACGACGCAACGCCGGAACCGAAAATTGTTGTCGCCGTCGGCGACTGCGGCTGCACCGGCGGCATCTTCGGCGAGAGTTATGCGAGCATGGGCCGCGTGGCCAATGTCATTCCCGTCGACGTCGAAATTCCCGGTTGCCCGCCCACACCCGTCGCGCTGCTCTCCGGCATCCTGGCCGCGATCAGCAGACATGCGCCACCGCCTGCGCCGGAAGAGAACGCGCCGGCCTAGGGGGATTCGGTTGTTCCAGCGGCACGCCGGGCCTAAACTGCCCGCGACCATGAATGCGATTATCCCCGTCCCGCGCGACGAACACCGGCGCGCAGTTGTCACGATCGTCGTGCTCGCGGTGGTCAAGCTGGCCCTGCATCTGGCGTTCAATGGCCGCTATGGCTACTTCCGGGATGAGCTCTATTACATCGCTTGCGGCGATCACCTGGACTGGGGCTATGTGGACCAGGCGCCACTGATCCCGCTGGTGGCAAGAGTGACACGCATGCTACTCGGGGATTCGCTGCTCGCTCTCCGCTTCCTTCCGGCCGTGGCAGGAGCAGCCATCGTTGTCCTGACTGCCCTGATGGTGCGTGAACTGGGCGGCCGGCAGAAGGCCATCGTGTTGGCAGGCGTGGGAATCATCGCCGCGCCCGTCTATCTTTCCTATGGCTACCTGCTCAGTACAAATTCCTTCGAACCGTTGTTCTGGATGGGCGCGACCTATGTGCTCATCCGAATCCTCAACGGCGGCGACCACAGGTTCTGGCTCTTGCTGGGCGCCATCGTCGGCCTGGGCATGGAGAACAAGCATTCGATGGCGTTCTTCGCGGCGGCGCTGGTCGCCGGCCTGCTCCTCACTCCGCAGCGCAAGCTGTTGGTCGGGCCTTGGCCATGGCTGGGCGCGCTGACGGCCTGTCTGCTGGCCGCTCCCAACCTTCTTTGGCAAATGCAGCACGGCTGGCCAACGTGGGAACTCCTGAACAACATCAGGAACAGCCACAAGAACGTCGTGCTGGGCCCCGCCCAATACTTTGCGCAGCAGATACTGCTGATGAATCCGGTGGCATTCCCGCTCTGGATGGGGGGGTTGCTGTGGCTGCTGCTGGCGCCCAAAGGACGGCCGTATCGGGCGCTGGGCTGGAGTTATCTTGCAGCCCTCACGATCTTCGTGGCGCTAAAGGGCAAGAGCTACTACCTGGCTCCCATTTACCCCATGCTCGTGGCGGCGGGAAGCGTGCTGGCGGTTGACTTTGCGAGACGCGTGCACCATCGCTGGATGGTTCCCGCCTACGCCGGAGCGGTCGCAGTGAGCGGAGCGCTGCTGGCACCGCTCGCGCTGCCAGTTCTGCCGGCGGAGCAGGTTCCGGCATATCTCGCGGCAATCCACGTGGAATCGCCGCAAACCGAACACTCCCACACTACCGCGCTGCCGCAGACGTTTGCCGATCAGTTCGGGTGGGAGGAGATGGTTGAAAGCGTATCCGATGTGTATCACTCCCTTCCGCCGGAACAGCAGATGCAGGCCCGCATATTCGGGCAGAACTACGGAGAGGCGGGCGCGGTCGATTTCTTCGGACGCAAGTACGGTCTGCCACCCGCAATCAGCGGCCATCAGAATTATTTCCTGTGGGGGCCGCGCGGAGCCGACGGCAAGGTGTTGGTCGTGCTGGACGACAACCCTGGCAGCCTGCCGGAGATTTGCGGCTCGGTGGAGGACAGGGGACCCATCCGCAGCCATCCGCTGGCCATGCCCTGGGAGCAACGGCTCCGGATCTATGTTTGCCACGACATGAAGGTCACTCCGGAAGCACTCTGGCCCAAGCTGAAATCCTGGTTGTAGTGCGTTCCCGTGGGTGTGATCTTTCCGACCATCGTCCAAGGGGCGTAAGCGGATGGCCGAGTCGGCGGCGGCCACCAAAGGCGCGCGCCGCTGTCATGCAAGCAAGTCGCCCGACGCTTTCTTGCCGCGAGCCGCGCGCGCCGCGGACGGTGGTGCCTTGCCGCGACGCTTCGCGTCCGCCGCGAGCACCGGTCGCAGGTAGTGCGCGGTGTAGCTTGCGGCGATATTCGCGACCGTTTCCGGCGGGCCTTCCGCGACGATCATGCCGCCGCCTGCGCCGCCTTCCGGCCCGAGATCGATGATCCAGTCCGCTGTCTTGATCACGTCGAGGTTGTGCTCGATCACGACCACCGTGTTGCCATGGTCGCGCAACCGGTGCAGCACGGTGAGCAGCAATTCGATGTCGTGGAAGTGCAGGCCCGTCGTCGGTTCGTCGAGGATGTACAGCGTGCGGCCCGTGTCACGCTTCGACAACTCGAGTGCCAATTTGACGCGCTGCGCTTCACCGCCCGAAAGGGTCGTGGCCGATTGCCCGAGCGTGATGTAGCCCAGGCCCACGTCGAGCAGCGTGGCGAGCTTGCGCGCCACCGCGGGTACCGGCTCGAAGAACGTGAAGGCCTGCTCCACCGTCATTGCCAGCACTTCGTGGATGTTCTTGCCCTTGTACCGGACTTCGAGCGTCTCGCGGTTGTAGCGCTGGCCGTGGCAAACGTCGCACGACACATAGACGTCGGGCAGAAAATGCATTTCCACCTTGATGAGTCCGTCGCCCTGGCACGCCTCGCAGCGCCCGCCTTTCACGTTGAAGGAAAAGCGGCCGGGCCCATAGCCCCTCTCGCGCGCTTCCTTCACCTGTGAGAACAGTTCGCGAATCGGCGTGAACAGTCCCGTGTACGTCGCCGGATTCGACCGCGGCGTGCGGCCGATCGGGCTCTGGTCGACGCTGATGACCTTGTCGAAGTGCTCGAGGCCTTCAATTTCGACGTAAGCCGCGGGTTCCTCGGCGCTGTCGTAGAGGTGCCGTGCAACGGCGTGATACAGCGTGTCGTTGATCAGCGTGGACTTGCCGGATCCGGAAACGCCCGTCACGCAGACAAACAATCCCACCGGCAGGTTCACCGTCACGCTTTGCAGATTGTTGCCGGTTGCGCCGGTGATTTTCAGCGCGCGGCCCGGATCGGCGCGATGCCGCTTTGCCGGAATCGGGATCTGCCGATGTCCGGCGAGATACTGGCCGGTGAGCGAATGCGGCGCGCGCCGGATGTCCTCGGGCGTGCCCTGCGCCACGACCTGTCCGCCGTGCTCGCCCGCACCCGGACCCATGTCGACGACGTAGTCGGCGGCGTTGATTGCGTCCCGATCGTGCTCGACGACGATCACGCTGTTACCCAGGTCGCGCAGGTGCTTCAGCGTATCGAGGAGGCGTTCATTGTCGCGCTGGTGGAGTCCGATCGAAGGCTCGTCCAACACGTACATCACGCCGGTCAGGCCCGAACCGATCTGGCTCGCGAGCCGGATGCGCTGCGACTCGCCGCCCGACAGCGTCTCCGCGGAGCGGTCGAGCGCCAGGTAATCGAGGCCGACGTTGTTGAGGAACTGAAGGCGGCTGATGATTTCCTTCACGATGCGGTCGGCGATCGCGGCCTTCTGGCCGTCCAACACCAGCGCGCGGAAGAATACCATCGTCGCCTTGAGCGGCAGCCCGGAGATCTCGAAGATGGCGCGCGCCTGTTCCCCGTTGCCGACCTTCACGTGCCGCGCTTCGCGCCGCAACCGCGTGCCGCCGCATTCCGGGCACGGCTTGTTGTTGAGGTACTTGGCGAGTTCCTCGCGCACCATCACCGAATCGGTTTCGCGGTAGCGCCGCTCGAGGTTCGGAATGATGCCTTCGAACGTGTGCTCGCGGACCATCGGCTTGCCGCGCTCCGACAGGTACGTGAACGGGATTTTCTCGTCGCCGGAGCCGTACAGGATCAGTTGCTGCACGCGTTCGGGGAGCTTCGCGAACGGCTTGTCGACGTCGAAACCGACGTGCCTGGCCAGGCTTTGCAAAAGCTGGAAATAGAACTGGTTGCGCCGGTCCCAGCCCTTGATCGTGCCGGACGCCAGCGACAGTTGCGGAAACGCCACGACGCGCTTGGGATCGAAGAACGTGATCGAGCCCAGACCGTCGCAGCGAGGGCACGCGCCGAGCGGACTGTTGAACGAGAAGAGCCGTGGCTCGAGTTCGGCCAGCGAGTAGTTGCAGATCGGACACGCGAATTTCGCCGAGAACAGATGCTCCCTGCCCGTGTCCATTTCAACGGCAATTGCGCGTCCGTCGCCGTGGCGCAGCGCGGTCTCGTATGACTCCGCGAGCCGCTGCTTGAATTCCTCGCGCACCTTGAGGCGGTCGACCACCACTTCGATCGTGTGCTTGGTAGTCTTGGCAAGCTTGGGGGCCTCGTCGATTTCGCACACCTTGCCGTCGACGCGCACGCGAACGAAGCCCTTCGCGCGCAACTCGACGAAGAGTTCCAGATGCTCGCCCTTCCTGTTGACGATCGCGGGCGCCAGGATCATGAGCCGCGTGTCTTCCTGAAATGCGAGCGTGGCGTCGACCATCTGGGAGATCGTCATCGCCGCCAGCTTCTGCTCGGGATGGTCCGGGCAATACGGATCGCCGACGCGCGCATAGAGCAGGCGCAGGTAGTCGTGAATTTCGGTGACGGTCCCGACGGTCGAGCGCGGGTTGTGCGATGTCGCCTTCTGCTCGATCGAGATCGCGGGCGACAAGCCTTCGATCAGGTCGACGTCGGGCTTGTCCATCAGCTGCAGGAACTGACGCGCGTATGCCGATAGCGACTCGACGTAGCGGCGCTGTCCTTCCGCGTAAAGCGTATCGAATGCCAGCGAGCTCTTGCCCGACCCGGACAGGCCCGTGACCACGATCAACCGATGACGCGGCAGGTCGAGGTTCAGGTTCTTGAGATTGTGCGTGCGCGCACCGCGGATGCGGATGGAATCCATGCAGGGGAGGTTCGTTTCTCGCGTTCAGGCGATGGGTAGTTTCGTTTGCTGGGTTTGCGTCTCTGGGTTTGCGTCGATGATTCGCAATCAGCTGTTCTGCCTAGAGCGTGGTGCCTAAGGACAAAAGGGCGAACCTGTTAGTATATTGCGTTTCGGTTGTCCGCCCATAGTCCGGCTTCACATTCATGTGCGCGACGGCGGCGGCCACCTCTCATCGACTGGAGAAATGCACGATGGCCTCGGTCAACAAAGTGATCCTGATCGGCAACCTCGGCCGTGATCCGGAAACGCGCTATACCACGGGCGGCGACGCCGTCACCAATCTCAACATCGCCACCAGCGAGCAGTGGAAGGACAAAAGCGGCGAGAAGCAGGAAAAAACGGAGTGGCACCGCGTCGTGCTGTTCGGGCGCCAGGCTGAAATCGCCGGCGAATACCTGAAAAAGGGACGCTCGGTCTACATCGAAGGCCGGCTGCAAACCAAAAAGTACACGGACAAGGATGGTGTCGAGAAATATTCGACCGAGATCGTCGGCGACCGCATGCAACTGCTCGGCAGCAAGGATGGCGGAGGCGAGCGAGGCGGCGGCGACGCCGAATTTGCGGGTGGCGGCGGCACGAAACGTGAAGGCAGCGGCGCGCCTTCAAGTTCCGCCAAGCCCGCGGGCGCCGCCAAGAAGAACGTGGACGACTTCGACGACGATATCCCGTTCTGAAATATTATTTCCGCAATATCGTTTAGCTGAGCGCGCCCGCGCCGGGTCAGGCGCGAAAGTGCCGCATCAGCCCTGCACGGCTTCTGTCAGCGGCACTCCTGGCGGTTGCGTCGACTGCGCCGATGCCGCAGCCGATGCGGCAATCACTCCGCCACCCAGGCACACGTCGCCGTCGTACAGCACCAGGTACTGGCCGGGCGTCGGCGCCCATTGCGGAACATCGAACGTCGCGCGGCAGCCTTCGCCCGCCAACGCCAAGGTGCATGTCGCATCGGGCATCCGGTAACGCGTCTTGGCGCCGAAACGCGCCGGTAGCGCGGGTGGCGTTCCGCCGATCCAGTGCATCTCGACGGCATCCACTTCGCGCCGGTACAGCAGCGGATGGTCATGGCCCTGCACGGCCACAAGGGCATTGCGCGCGAGATCCTTCATCGCGACGAACCATGGCTCGTCGGTGCCGTCGCGAGTACCGCCGATGCGCAGGCCCTGCCGCTGGCCAAGCGTGTAATACGCCAGTCCGTCGTGCCGGCCGATCACGCGGCCTTCAGGCGTCTCGACCGGACCGGGCGTGTGCGGGAGGTAGCGCGCCAGGAAATCGCGGAACGGCCTCTCGCCAATGAAGCAAATCCCCGTGGAATCCTTCTTGGCCCAGGTCGGAATGCCCTGCTCGCGCGCGATGCGCCGCACGTCGCGCTTGTGCATCTCCCCGAGCGGGAACTTCACCGGAGCCAATTGCTCCTGCGTCAGGCGATGCAGGAAATAACTCTGGTCTTTGGTCCCGTCGCTCGCCTTCAACAGCTCTACGCCCGCCGCGTCGCCAGTCGCGCGGCGCACGCGCGCGTAATGGCCCGTGGCGATGGCGTCGGCTCCGAGACGCCGCGCGTAACTCAGGAACGCGCGAAACTTGATCTCGCTGTTGCACAGGACATCCGGATTCGGTGTTCGTCCAGCTTCGTATTCGCGCAGGAAATGCGCGAACACGCGCTCCCGGTATTCCGCCGCGAAATTCACCGCCTCGAGTTCGATGCCAAGAACGTCGGCAACCGCCGCCGCATCGACCAGGTCCTCGCGCGACGTGCAATACTCATCCGTGTCGTCGTCTTCCCAGTTTTTCATGAAGACGCCGACAACCTCGCAACCTTGCTGTTTCAGCAGCCAGGCCGCGACGGACGAGTCCACGCCGCCGGACAAGCCCACGATGACGCGTTGCGCGCGTGTGCCCACTAAAGAATTTCCTGAACGAAGTTGAGCGGCCAACGCTTGCCCGCGCGGTAATCGTCGATGCAGCGCAGGACGAGCGGGCTGCGATGGTCTTCGCGAAGTGCAACGACTTCCTCGTAAGGGAGCCACAGCGCGCGCACGATTCCCGCGTCGAGCGCACGCGCCGCGTCGTGCTCCTGCGCATCGCCCGCGAATGAAAAACGGATGAACGTCGCACCGGTCTCCGGTGCCGACCAGCGATAGATGCCGACCAGCGCGGTCGGCACGACATGCCAGCCCGTCTCCTCGAGGGTTTCGCGCGCCGCTGCCGCCGGAAGCGATTCCCCCGCTTCCACGTGTCCGGCGGGCTGATTCAGCTTCCTTCCCGCACGCGTTTCCTCTTCGACGAGCAGGAACAAGCCATCGCGCTCGACCACGGTCGCGACGGTCGCGGCAGGACGAGGCGCGGTCAATTCACTCATGGGTTTCCAGGTAAAGCGTTCGCATCTCAGTTACCAAACTGAAGATGCCAAAGAAAAAAGGCAAGGCGCGGACGCCTTGCCTTTCCGAAAGACAGCCTTGCCGAATGCTTACGGCGTGGCCTTCTTCGCCATTTCTTTCTCGGCGGCCGGCGTGCCGAGGTTTACCTTTTCCTTCGCTACGGTCTTCGAGACGGCGGTGTTCTTCTTCGCTTCCGCAGCAGTTGCCGCACCGCCGGAGGTGTTGTCAGTGCCGGCAGCGGCAGTGGTTGCCTTGGCAGCGGCTTTCTTTTCCGCCACAGTCGGCTTGGCAACGGCCTTCGAAGCAGCCGTGTCCTTCTTGCCTTGCGCCGCAGTTGCAGCGCTGCCCGACGTGTTGTCGGTTTGTCCGGCGGTCGCTGCGCCGACAGCTTTCGCCTTTTCCTTGTTCATTTCAGCCTTGGTGGCCGGGGCAGCCATCGGCGCGGCGGCCGGGGCGGCCGCCGGGGCGGCGGTTTGTGCAGCAGCGACGGTGGCGAACCCACCGGCGATCAGGGCTACGAGCAGCTTGTTCATTTGCAGTTCCTTTAGGTTTCGGAGTTGGACAGAAAAATTGTTTACTTGGCGGGCTTCTTATCGGTCGCACTCGGCGTCGCGGACGACGACGGCGTCGATTTTTGAGCCTTCTTGGTCTTTGCCTTCTTTGCCTTGTTTGCCTCGGCTTTCGCCGCCTTCTTTTCAGCTTTCGTCGGAGCCGCCGCCGCAGCTTGCGCGGCCGGAGCAGCTTGCGTGGCCGGAGCCGCCGCCGTTCCCTCAGCCAGCGCGACGGAAGCAAACGCCGCCGCCACCAAAGCCACGATAAAATTCCTCACTCAATGTTCCTTCGAGAAATTGCAACACCAGCTGACCGTGTCGACGCCTTTAACGGGTGTGTCGTCAAGCCGGTTGACATCGTTCCCTCTGGCCGAGGAACTGGACTACCCGACATTTTAGCTGAGCAATCAAAGAATTAACAGACCCCCCCTGCGACAATGGAATTGTCGCCGTTTGGCGACGGAGTGTAGGGTCAGAGACGAGAGTATGGGGTCAGAGACGATACTCTCTGACCCTATACTCCCAGACCGCGTTGCAGCCACTCCTTGAGCAAAGCCGTCGTTATCGGCCGTTTGGAGGCCAGCGAATGGCGATCGAGCGCCGCCAGCGTGGCCATCAGGGAGGTCATGTCCCGGCGGCCATGCGCGAGCAGATAGGCGACGACGTCATCGGCCAACGCAAAGCCCCGTGACCGTGCGTAGGTCGCCAAGGCAACCGGCTTGTCCCCGTCGGCCAACGGCAGGACTTCATGGACCAGCCCCCACCCGAGGCGGCTGCGAACGTCATCGCGCAGCGGCATCCGAGCCGGCGGCAGCGCGGCCGCAGCGACCAGCGAGCCCCCCGTCGCCTTCAGGTTGTTGTAAAGGGTGAATAGTCGGCCCTGCGTGGCGGCATCGGCCCGATCCACGTCATCGACCAGGACCAGCGTCGCCGGCAAGGGTGCGTCGACAGGCAAGGTCTCAGGGTGCCCGCAGTAATGGACCGGCCGCTTGCCGGCTGCCGCAGTGGCAGTCGCATGCAACAGGTGCGTCTTGCCGACGCCCGTGGGACCCCACAGCACCAACCCGGTCTCGGCCGCCTCGCCCGCGGCAAATTTCCGAAGCGCGGCCACGGCTTCCCGGTTGGGTCCGGGGAGAAAATTGGCGAATGACGGGGGTTCTGGCGTCGCCAGTTCGAAGATCAACTGCTCCATCGCACGCTCAGGAATCGCTCAGGTATCACTGTCGCCGCGGTAAAAAGGCGAGATTACGTATTCCGCGCGGAGGTGGCGTAACCCGACCAGCAGCGCCGCCGACACAGGCAACGCGAGCAGGACGCCCGCGAAGCCGAACAATTGCCCGAACGCGAGTAGCGCAAAGATCACGGCAATGGGATGCAACCCGATCCTGTCGCCGACGAGCCACGGCACGAGGACGTAATTTTCGAGCAACTGCCCGATGCCGTACACCGCAAGTACGCCCATGAATGCCGGCCATCCACTCCATTGCAGCAGCGCCGCAACGACGCCCAGCACGAATCCCAAGCCGAAACCAACATACGGAACGAACACCAGGAGACCCGTGAGGATGCCGATCGCGAGAGCGCGGTCGAGTCCGGCTATGGTCAATCCGATCGCGTAGTAGACGGCCAGCACCACCATCACGGAAAACTGACCGCGCAGGAATTCCGCGAGGACATCGTCGATTTCGACCACGATGGTGTGGTACCTGACTTGCCAATCGCGCGGCACCAGGTCCTCCAGACGCTGGCCGATCATCTTCCAGTCGCGCAGCAGATAGAACATCACGACCGGTATCAGCGCGAGGTTGATCAGGATCGACAACGCGATCCGGCTGCCGGTCTTGACGCCGGACAACAGGCGCATGGACAGCGCGTGGGCGCTTTCGACGTTTTGCGTTACGAATGATTTGAGCGACTCGAAGTCGAGCGACAGCGTCACGCCGAAACGCTGCTCTACCCAGGGCGCCAACTGCGCCGCGGCCTGGCCCAGCAGGACCGGCAATCGCTTGGCAGCCAGCGCCACCTCGCCCTGCACCAGCGGAATCAGCACGAGGAACACTGCGAAGAGCACGAGTCCGAACAGCAGGACCGCGATCGTGGTCGCAATGCCACGCGGCACTCCACGGCGCTCCCACGCTGCGACGAGCGGAGTACCCAGATAGGCGAGGATCGCGCCCACCAGAAATGGCGTGAGCACCGTATCCAGCCAGCGCAACGCGAAGATCAGGATGAGGGCGGCGCCCACGCCCCACAGGTAATGGCGCAGCGGCATCGGGCGGCGCGCGGCCGGCGCGGTGTCCGGGTCTGGCGCAGGCGGGCGAAGGTCGGTCATTTCCGGTAAAATTCGCTGAGTTTTCACTGAGTTCGACGCAGCCCGCAGTGAATATCCGGCGAGCAAGAACCGGATTGTAGTGGTTCGCGCGTTCGCGCGCATTCGCAATGGCGCCGGCGCCACCTTTCCCATGCCTACAGTCCAATCCCCGACGAGCCTTACCTACCGCGATGCGGGTGTGGACATCGATGCCGGCGACGCGCTCGTCGAGCGCATCAAACCGTTCGCCAGGCGCACCATGCGCCCGGAGGTGCTCGCGGGCATTGGCGGCTTCGGCGGGCTGGTCGAAATCGGCAAGCGATTTCGCGACCCGGTGCTGGTAGCGGGGACCGACGGCGTCGGAACCAAGCTTATGCTCGCCTTCGCGCTCGATCGCCATGACACCGTGGGCATCGACCTGGTCGCGATGAGTGTCAACGATATCCTCGTGCAGGGCGCCGAGCCGCTGTTCTTCCTTGACTATTACGCGACCGCAAAACTCGACGTCGATGTTGCCGCGGCCGTGATCAAGGGCATTGCGGCGGGATGCGAACAAGCAGGCTGCGCTCTGATCGGCGGCGAAACCGCGGAAATGCCGGGCATGTACGCCGCGGGCGAATACGATCTCGCGGGCTTTGCGGTTGGCGTTGTCGAACGCGACGGCATCATCGACGGCCGCTCCATCGTTGCGGGCGACGTGGTGCTGGGGCTTGCATCGAGCGGACCGCACTCGAACGGTTTCTCCTTGATCCGCAAAATCGTCGCCGCCAGCGGCGCTGATCTGAATTCGCGATTCGATTCGGCCACCGCGTCGACCACAGCTTCGGCCACCTCAGTTTCCACCCTCGGCGGCGCGCTGATGACGCCGACGCGGATCTACGTCAAGCCGTTGCTGGCGCTGCTGCGCGAACTTCCGGTCAAGGGGATGGCCCACATCACCGGCGGCGGACTCGTCCTGAACGTGCCTCGCATGTTGCCGGCGGGCCTGCAGGCGCGGCTGGCGCGCGGCGCGTGGACGCGACCGGCGATCTTCGACTGGCTGCAACGCCAGGGCGGGGTGGCCGAAGCGGAGATGCACCGCGTCTTCAATTGCGGCATCGGCATGGCAGTGGTGGTCGCCGCCGAAAATGCGGATCGCGCGTTGCGCTTTCTCGACGCTGCCGGCGAGCGCGCTACGCGTATCGGTGAGATCGTCGCGCAACCCGCGGGCGAACCCGCCACGGTCGTCGTCTGACGCGGCGCGCGGCGTGGCGCGCTGACCATGGACAGCAAACGCATCATGGTCCTGATTTCGGGCCGCGGATCAAATCTCGCGGCGCTCCTTGCCGCCATGCGTGACGGCACGCTGGGCGGCACGATCACCCGCGTCATCACCAACATTCCCGACGCGCCCGGACTCGCCGTCGCGCGCACGCATGGCGTGGCCGCAACAGTCATCGATCACCGCGATTTCGGCACGCGCGAGGCGTTCGACAACGCGCTCGCCCTTGCAATCGATGCCGAACGGCCCGATCTCGTCGTCATGGCCGGGTTCATGCGCGTGCTCGGAGCGCCATTCGTGCGCCGTTATGCCAACCGGCTCATCAACGTGCACCCGTCGCTGCTGCCGCTCTATCCCGGACTGCACACGCACCGGCGCGCGCTGGCCGACGGCGCGCGTATCCATGGATGCACGGTCCATTTCGTGACGCCGGAAGTCGACGTTGGCCCGATCATCGCGCAGAGCGCGGTACCGGTGCAGGACGACGATGACGAAATGAACCTCGCCGCACGCGTGCTGGCGCAGGAGCAGGTCTTGCTGCCGGCCGCGGTCCGCTGGTTTTGCGAAGGCCGGCTGGTCATCGCGGACCGGCGGGTGCGCGTTAATGGAGTGCCTAAACTTTCGGACACCGTCGCGCTCAGCGTGCCGCCGGCCTGACCCGCGGCAACAAGTCCTCGCCAGAACCAGCCCGCGTATCCTTCCCCGACCGTGGCCACCCTCATTTCCCGCGCTCCACTCACGCAGGCCGCTTCGCTATTCGCCCTGACCGGCATCGGTCCGCGAACGCGCCGCGCGCTTGCGATCGCGCTGGCACTGTCGTTGGCCGTTCATTTCGGACTCACTTTCTGGCCGACAAGCCTGCGGGAAACGCCGGATTCCACGCCGCTGACGGCCACGCTCACCGAAATGCCGCCGCCGCCCACGCCTGCGGCAAAGTCGGCAGCTATCCCCAAGCCCCGCCCCAAGCGGGTCACACCGGTTATCGCCCCGGCGCCGGTGGAGATGCCCCCCGAAGCCGCCGATGCAGTGGCGGAGTCGGAACCCGGGGCCGCAGAATCACTGGCCGCGAACAACGTAGCGTCGGCCGTCGCCGTCGAACCGCAAGTCATACCCGGCGCATTGGTCACCGCGCCCGTTCTTCCGCCACGCGTCGACCTCGCCTACAACGTGTATTACGGCACGCACGGTTTCCTGATCGGCGAAGCCGTGTACCGCTTCGAGCACTCGGACAATCAATATCGGATCGCCACCGTGGGCAAGGCGCGGGGCCTGGCCGCACTCGTCCTGCGCGGACAAGGCAAGGTGCGAAGCCGCGGCCTCATCACCGCCACCGGACTGCAGACGCTGGAATTCGAAGTCGAGCGCGGCGGACCGGACCGGCGCGAGTCCGCGATCTTCGACTGGGAAGCGGGCATCGTGACCATGCACGACAACAAGACCGCGGCGCTCGACCTGCCGACCTTCGACCCGATGACGATCATGTGGCAGTTCTATTTCACGCCACCCACCGCCGACGTGGTGTCGTTCAGCCTCGCCACGCCGCGACGGATGACGCGCTATACCGTCACCCGCGAGGAGACCGAGAAGATCGAATGGGCGCAGGGTACGGTGGACGCGGAACGCTGGCATCGTCGCAGCGACGACGGCAAGACCGACGCCTACGTCTGGTTGGCGCCCGCGTTACGCTACATTCCAGTCAAGATGAGCGTGGTCAACACGGACCGCGGCACGATCGAGGTCCTGCTCAGTTCGATCCGTGTCGACGAGACGAAAGTCGAGTGACCGTCCGCGCCAATCAGGTCGCGGCGCTCGCGTCCGCGATCGAGCGCGTGCGCCGCTTCGACGTGCCGGCCGACAACGGGTTGCGGGCATTCTTCCGCACGCATCCCGAAATGGGTCAGCACGACCGCGCGTTCGTCGCGGAAGGCGTGTTCGCGCTGCTGCGGCGCATGCGCTCACTGGAAGCGCTTGCCGCAAGTACTGAGCCGCGCAAGCTCGCGATCGCAGTCCTGGTGCGCGAGCAAGGACGCTCTCTTCGCGACCTGGAGCCCGCCCTCACCACCGCCGACGAAATCTGGTTGCGTGCACTGAAGTCCCGCCTGCATGACGTGTTGCCGCCGGCCGTCGCGCACGACCTGCCCGATTGGCTGTGGGACCGTCTGGGCACCGCGTACGGCGATTCCGAGCGGATTGCGCTGGCGCGTGCGTGGCTGGCGCCGGCAGCGTTCGACCTGCGTGTGAATCCGCTGAAGGCGACGCGCGATGCCGCGCTCGCGGCGCTCAACGATGAAGGATTCGCCGCCACGCCCACACCCTATTCACCGCTCGGTATCCGCGTTGCCGGCCGTGCGTCCCTCGCACAACATCCGTGGCTCGTGGACGGTCGGCTCGAAGTGCAGGACGAGGGCAGCCAGCTCGTCGGCTATGTCGTGGCGCCGAAGCGCAACGACATGGTCGTGGATTTTTGCGCGGGCGCGGGCGGCAAGACGCTGTTGCTCGGCGCGTTGATGCGCTCGCAGGGACGGCTCTACGCGTTCGACATCGCCCAGAAACGGCTCGCGAACCTGGCGCCGCGCCTCAAGCGCTCCGGACTGTCCAACGTCCATCCGCAGGTGCTGGCCAACGAGCGCGACACCAGGGTGAAACGTCTCGCGGGAAAAATCGACCGTGTGCTGGTCGACTCACCGTGCACCGGCTTCGGCACGCTGCGCCGCAATCCCGATCTCAAGTGGCGGCAGCCGGAATCCGCCGTCGCGGAGCTCGCGGCAAAGCAGGCGTCCATTCTCGCGGCCGCCGCGACGCTCGTGAAACCGGGCGGTCGTCTCGTGTACGCCACGTGCAGCGTGTTGCCGGAAGAAAACGAGGCGATCGTCGGACAGTTTCTCGCATCCCATCCCGGGTTCGCGCCGGGCAACGCTACCGCGGATCTCGCCCGCGCCAACATCGCGCTCGACACCGGACCCACGCTGAAGCTCTTTCCACATCGTCACGGCTGCGATGGCTTTTTCGCAGCGGTGCTCGAACGTTCCCCAAAATAACGTCGTCATTCCCGCGCAGAGCCTGCCCTCGAGTGGTTTAGTCGGGGGCGGGAATCCAGCGTCTTTGAACGACACTGGGTCCCCGTTCAGTTACCAAAATGAGCGGGGACGACGACGAGAGAACTCAGTGATGTGCTAGCGTAGTGCCGATGCTCGAACCCTTCGACACGTCCCGTTTTGTTTCCGCGCTGGCCGGGCCACGTGGCTGGGTGGAACTCGGGACGGTGGTCGCCTGCATCGGCCTCGCCTGGTTCTTCGATCGTGCGCTGCACCGGCGCGGTCGCGCCGCGGCAAGTGGCAGCCATGGACGCCTGCACGACGGCTTCGTCCGCATCGTGTTTCCGCTGACCGCGTTGCTGTTGCTCGTCGTGGCGCGATTCGCGTTCCGTCACTATGGATGGCGTCCCGTCTTCATCGATGTCGCGATGCCGCTGCTGCTGGCACTCGCCGCGATCCGCATGGCGGTGTACGCGATGAGAAAGCTGTTCGCGTCCCAGGGCTGGCTCAAGACCGGCGAACGCGCGATCGCGTTTTCGATCTGGGGCGTGGCGATCCTCTATTTCACGGGTGTGCTGCCGGACCTCGCGGCAGAGCTGGACACGATCCGGATTCCGATCGGCAGGTCGCAGGTTTCGTTGCTTTCGCTGGGCAGCGGCATCTTTGCCGTGATCCTGACGCTGATCGTGACACTGTGGCTGTCGGGGCTGATCGAGCAGCGACTGTTGCAGGCCACGTCATTCGACACCAACACCAAGGCCGTGCTCGCGAAATTCGTGCGCGCGATGCTGCTGGTGGTGGGCGTATTGGTCGCGCTCCAGGCGATCGGTTTCGACCTGACGCTGCTCACGGTGTTCGGCGGCGCGCTGGGCGTGGGCATCGGACTTGGGCTGCAGAAACTTGCCGCCAATTACATCGCAGGCTTCACGATCCTGCTCGACCGCTCGATACGGCTGGGCGACATGATCACCGTGGACGGCCGCTACGGGATCGTGTCGCGCGTGACGTCTCGTTATGTGGTCGTGAAGAGCCTCGACGGCGTTGAAGCTATCGTCCCCAACGAGACATTGATCACGACCACGGTGCTCAATCATTCCTACACGGCACCGGAAGTGCGCATCGGCATCGGCGTGCAGGTGGCCTACGAAAGCGACATCGAACTCGCACTCAAACTCATGGAAGATGCGGCGCGCGCGGAGCCGCGCGTGATGGGCGCGCCCAACCCGCCCACCGGCTTCCTCGTGAACTTCGCCGACAACGGCGTCAACCTCGAATTGGGCATCTGGTTGCGCGACCCGGAAAACGGCCAGCTCAATTTGAAAAGCTCGCTCAACCGCCGCATCTATCAGGCATTCCGGGCCAACGGAATTTCCATTCCGTACCCCCGCCGCGATGTGCGGCTGATCCGGGAAGCCGGCCGTCGCGTAGAATAGAGGGCTGAATTCGGGATCCAAGGTATTTTCTGCCCTCGCTTGGCAAATTCGATGGCATATAATAATAGGATAATCAATGAGTTATGACTTCCTTTCCCTTGCCTCGCACGGTCTGATCGACCTGCCGTGGTGGGGCTATGTGGTGGTGACGCTGGCCATGACCCACGTCACCATCGCCGCGGTCACGATCTTCCTGCATCGGAGCCAGGCGCACCGGGCGCTCGAACTGCACCCTGTGGTGGCCCATTTGTTCCGGTTCTGGCTCTGGCTCACGACCGGCATGCTGACCAAGGAATGGGTCGCGATTCACCGCAAGCACCACGCCAAGGTCGAAACGCCGGACGATCCGCACAGCCCGCAAACGCGCGGCATCAAAACCGTGCTCTTGCAGGGTACGGAGCTGTATCGCGCCGAATCGAAAAATCTCGAAACGCTGGCGAACTACGGTCACGGCACGCCGGACGACTGGATCGAAAACAACCTCTACACGCGGTTCGGCTGGCAGGGCGTTGGCCTGATGCTGGCCGTCAACCTGACGTTGTTCGGGCCGATCGGAGCCACGATCTGGGCGATCCAGATGATGTGGATTCCGATCACCGCCGCCGGATTCATCAACGGCATCGGCCACTACTGGGGCTACCGCAACTACGCATGCGCGGATGCGTCCACCAACATGTTGCCCTGGGGCATCGTGATCGGCGGCGAGGAACTGCACAACAATCACCACGCGTATGCCACGTCGGCCAAGCTGTCGTCGCAATGGTACGAATTCGACATCGGCTGGATGTACATCCGCATTCTGTCGTCGCTGAAGCTCGCCACCGTGCGCAAGGTTGCGCCGCAGCTCAAGTTCGACCGGACCAAGGTCGTCGCCGACTTGGCCACGTTGCAGGCGGTGATCACGCACCGCTATGCCGTTTTGACCAGCTACGCCCGCTCGCTGAAGGACGCGTGCGCGGCCGAGCTCGCTCATCTCAAGGCGCATTCCTCTGGCGACGCCGTTTCAATTGCCTCCTCCGATGCGCCGAGCGCGCGCCGGATCAAGCATTGGCTCCTGGCCGACCCGGCCAAGCTGTCGGAAACCGATCGCGCCAAGCTCGCGGAAGCCTTGGCGAAGAGCAAGGCGCTGGCCACCGCCTACGCGATGCGCCAGGACCTGGGCGCGCTGTGGGAACGTTCGACGGAATCGTCCGAGCAATTGCTGGCCCGGTTGCAGGATTGGTGTCACCGCGCCGAAGCCTCCGGCATCGCGCCGCTCGCGCAATTCTCGCTCAGGCTCAAGGCATACGCATAGCGGTCGGGCAAGAACCTGAACGGCGTCGTCCCCACGAACGCGGGTAACGCCCATGTCCTTGAAATCGTCGTCCCCGCGAACGCGGGGACCCAGCGGCGTTCGTCAAGAGACACTGGATTCCCGCTCAGTAACCAAAATGAGCGGGAATGACGGCTTGCGGATTTCCGGTAGTACGAATTTGTGTTGACAATGTGTATACAAATCCGTATAGTCTCGTGGTTCCTGTCGTTTGCCGTCCGAAGGTCGGCGCCTGTGGACGGATTACATCCCGGTTGAGGAGCCCAACATGCCCGCCGCTGTTGCACCACGCGAAACTGTCATCAATCTGCGCGCCTCCGCTGCGCAGCGAGC
>JAYTIR010000466.1:0-2041 GCA_043731765.1 Burkholderiales bacterium | reverse complement strand
GAACGTGAGAGCGCGAGCCCGGTTTCTCGCCGATGACTTCGCACAGTCGATCGTGCGCACATCTGCCGGACTCTGGTGAGACCAATTGACTCAGTGAGGTGTCGGCCTCCAGGCGGTCGCAAGACCGCCCCGATGGGCGGGACGGCGACGCCCACCGTGTTCAGGGCGCGGCACGCAGGAGCCGAACTGCTATAACCACGACGTCTCCCCGCCCCAGTGGTTCTCCAGAGGCCTCGAAAAGACGCGGTTCTTCGGATATGCCGAGCGACACGATTCCAAGCTGGCCTGCGAACGCGTCGGTGCACGCCGTCGAGGCAAGCGCGTCGCTTTTGCTCGCCCTGCTGCAGGGCCACCGAACCGCCAAAGATCCCGATCCCATGATGCTCGCCGCGGCGGCGGCGCTCGGAGAATATCTTGGCGTCGACCGCGTCGGCTTTTTCGAAATGCTGGATGACGACACGCTGTGCTTCGGGGTCGGTTGGTCGGCTGGACGTTTGCCGCTCCTTTCCGGGATATTCCCCGCAACCGGTATCGGACTGGCTTATCTGGCAGAGGTGAGGGCCGGGAAGACACTTGGCATTGAGGACGCGCGGCGCGACCCGCTCACCTCGGACTCTCTCTTTGCCGAGATCGGCACCGCCTCGTTGATCGGGGCGCCGATCATTCGCAATGGCCGCTGGCATGCCGGCCTGTACGTCAATCACGCTGTGCCACGCACCTGGACGGAAGACGAAGTCGCACTCGTCCGCAAGGTCGCCGATCAGACGTGGGATGCCGTCGAACGCGCGCGTGCGGTTGCCGCGCTGGTGGACCACGAAGCCCGCTTGCAGGCGATCACGAACTCGATCGATCAGATGATCTGGTCTACCCGGCCGGACGGCTGGCACGATTTCTACAATGAGCGCTGGTACGACTACACCGGCGTTCCGTCGGGTTCGACGGACGGCGAGGCCTGGAACGGCATGTTCCATCCCGAGGATCAGGACCGCGCGTGGGAAACCTGGCGGCACTCCCTGGCCACGGGGGAGCCGTATCACATCGAGTACCGCCTGAGGCACCGCACCGGCGTGTACCGATGGGTTCTGGGCCGCGCTCAACCGGTCCGCGACGGCGAAGGCAGGATTGCGCGGTGGTACGGCACGTGCACGGACATTCAGGAAATCGTCGATGCGCGCGAGGTGCTCGCCAGATCACGCGACCAGCTCGAACTTGCGGTCGAGGAGCGGACCCGCGAGCGCGACCGGGCCTGGAGGTTTTCACAGGACTTGCAGGCGGTGATCCATCCCGACGGGATGATCAAGTCCGCCAGCGACGCTTGGACGACCATCCTGGGTTGGCCGCTGAACGAGGTGCTCGGACGCAGTCATCTGGACTTCAATCATCCCGATCATGTCGACGCGAGCCGGGATGTGCTCACCTCGGCAACGACAAACGCACTTTCCGCATACCTGACTCGATGCGTCCACAAGGACGGCAGCTACCGCTGGATTTCCTGGGTAACCGCGCCCGCGGATGGAATGGTGTACGCAAGCGGTCGCGACGTCACGGCGGAAAAGGAATCCGCAGCAGCTCTCGAGGCGACGAAGGAGCAGTTGCGCCAGAGCCAGAAGATGGAGGCGATGGGACATCTGACCGGCGCGCTGGCGCACGATTTCAACAACCTGCTCGGCGTGCTCACGACCAGTCTCGAGGTGCTGAAAAAGAAAGTGATCCCGAACGCAGACAAGGACATCGATCGGTGCATCGCGATCTCCCAGCGCGCCATCGGACAGGCCGCAGCCCTGACCCATCGTCTGCTGTCGTTCGCGCGCCGCCAGCCCCTTCATCCCGCACCCGCGGACATCAACGCGCTGCTCGTTGGCATGGAAGATCTCATTCGTCGCTCGGTCGGCGCTTCCGTCCACGTCGACGTCCGTTGCCAAGACAACGTCGGGATGGTTTTGGTGGACTCCAATCAGCTCGAGACGGCCCTCCTGAATCTGTGCATCAACGCCCGTGACGCGATGCCGGGCGGCGGCCTGCTGACGATCGAAACGACGGT
>JAYTIR010000465.1:0-9746 GCA_043731765.1 Burkholderiales bacterium | reverse complement strand
TTCGCGGACCAGGCGGTGATCGCGATCCAGAACGCTCGTCTGTTCCGGGAAATCCAGGACAAGAGCCGGCAACTCGAAGTCGCGAACCAGCACAAGTCGGAGTTCCTCGCCAACATGTCGCACGAGCTGCGCACGCCGCTCAACGCGATCATCGGCTTTTCGGAGGTGTTGCTCGAACGTCTCTTTGGCGACATCAACGAAAAGCAGGACGACTACCTGAAGGACATCCATTCCTCCGGCCGGCACCTGCTCAATCTCATCAACGACATCCTCGACTTGGCCAAGGTCGAGGCCGGCCGCATGGAACTCGACCTGTCGACGTTCGACCTCCCCACGGCAATTTCCAATGCCATGACGCTGATCCGCGAGCGCGCGCTGCGCCACGGCATTACCATGGCACAGGATGTGGCGCGGGAATTGGGCGATGTCACAGCCGACGAACGCAAGTTCAAGCAAATCCTGCTCAATCTCCTGTCCAACGCGGTCAAGTTCACGCCTGACGGTGGACGGATCGACGTGAGCGCGCGAAGCACCGAAGACAATATCGTCGTCGCGGTGCACGATACCGGCATAGGCATTGCGCCGGAAGATCAGGAGGCGGTGTTCGAGGAATTCCGCCAGGTTGGCCGCAACTACACCAGCAAACAGGAGGGCACGGGTCTGGGCCTTGCCCTGACCCGTCGGTTCGTCGAATTGCACGGCGGCCGGATCAATGTCGACAGCACGCCCGGCAAGGGATCGACATTCACCTTTACACTACCGATAAAGCCATGAGCGCGCAGGGCCGCTCCCAAGCGCGAATTGCCACGCAGCGCGCAGCGCGGAGGATAGTTCAATGAGCCTGATACTGATCGTCGAAGACAATGACAAGAACCTGAAGCTCGTCCGCGACGTGCTGCAGGTGAAGGGCTACGCCACCATCGAAGCCGGTTCGGCCGAGGATGGCATCCGGCTGGCCAAGGAACAAAAGCCCGACCTGATCCTGATGGATATCCAGCTGCCGGGAATGAACGGGATCGAGGCGCTTGGCGTCCTGCGCAGCGGTCCGGAAACCGCAGGCATTCCGGTGGTTGCGGTCACCGCGTCGGTGATGCCGCAGGACCGCAACAAGATCACGGAAGCCGGCTTCAATGCCTATGTCGGCAAACCGATCAACCTGAAGGAATTCCTGGACACGGTTCGTCGCATGCTGGACCTATCACAGAAATGAGGCCACCGAAATGAGGCCGTCGCAATGAGCACGCCGGCGAAAGTGCTGGTGGTCGACGACACGCCGATCAACGTGAAGCTCCTTGCGGACGTGCTGGGCGCCAAGGGATATGCCGTGACGACCGCCGCGTCAGGCGAGGAGGCGCTGGCGAAGATCGCCTCCGACCCACCGGATATCGTGCTGCTCGACGTCATGATGCCGGGGTTGTCAGGCTATGACGTGTGTCGCCACATCCGGGCGGCGGCAGTGACGGCACTGTTGCCCGTCGTGCTGGTCACGGCGCTGGATCCGGACAAGGAGCGGGTCAAGGGCATCGAGGCCGGTGCGGACGACTTCCTGACCAAGCCCATCAACCAGGGCGAGCTTTTCGCGCGCGTGCGCTCGCTGCTGCGGGTGAAGGCGCTCCAGGATGAAGTCCGCCACCAGGCGTTGGAATTGCAGGCCTGGAACGCGAAACTTACGGAACGCGTCGACGAGCAAGTCGCGCAAATCGACCGGCTGGGTCAGCTCCGCCGCTTTTTTTCGCCGAACGTTGCGGATGCGATCACTTCCGCGAACGAAAAAACATCGATCCTGACGCCGCATCGCCGTGAAATCAGTTACGCGTTTCTCGATTTGCGCGGCTTCACGGCCTTCACCGACGACGCCGAGCCGGAAGAAGTCGAAGGCGTGTTGCGCGAATTTCACAATGCAATGGGAACTCTTGTCACGCAATACGAAGGTACGGTCGACCGCTTTGCGGGAGACGGCATCCTCATTTTCTTCAACGATCCGCTGCCGATTCCCGATCCGGGTCAGCGCGCAGCGCGGATGGCGCTGGCAATGCAGGCCCGGTTCGCGCCACTGCGCGCGCGTTGGCTCAAGTCTGGGCACGACCTCAACCTCGGCATCGGCATTGCCCTGGGCTTTGCCACACTCGGCGCCTTCGGGTTCGAAGGACGTTGGGACTATTCGGCGATCGGCAGCGTTGTCAATCTGGCGGCGCGCCTGTGCGACGAGGCGAAAGGTGGACAAATCCTGATCGACCGGCGCATGCGCGCGGCACTCGATGACGCTGCGGAGATCGCGCCAACCGGCCCGATGTCGCTCAAGGGATTCGCGCAGCCGATCGACGCATTTCTGCTGAAAGCGTTGCGCGCCTGAGCCACTTTGCCGTCGCGCGACGCTGTGCCGGATTCGGTGCAGTTCGGATCAACGCTTAGGCCTGGCCCCGATCGTCGTGGTCCGCGCGTCGGTGTCGAGGTGCGGCGCGGCGAGTCGCAAGTAGTGGAACATCGACCACAGTGTGAGTATTGCCGCGACCCACAGCGCGACCGTGCCCAGAACGGGCGTCGAAAGGCCGGGAATCACCGGCTCCCACAGCAGGAGCGCGATGATCGCCGTCATCTGCGCGCCGGTCTTCACCTTGCCGATGAAGGCGACGGCGATGTTCTTGGTCTTTCCGAGCTGCGCCATCCATTCGCGCAATGCCGAAATCGCGATTTCGCGGCCGATGATGATGATCGCGAAATACGCTTCTGCGCGGCCGAGCTGCACGAGCAGGATCAATGCCGCGGCGACCATCAACTTGTCGGCCACCGGGTCGAGGAATGCGCCAAACGCGCTGGTCTCGCCCCACTTTCGCGCGAGGTAACCGTCCAGCCAGTCGGTGATCGCGGCGGCCGAGAAGATGCTCATCGCCGTCCAGTTCTTGGCGACCGGCGACAGCCATGTGTCGGGTAGATAGTAGACCGCGACAAAGATCGGGATCGCGACGATCCGCAACCAGGTCAGCAAGATGGGCGTATTGATTGGCATCGGATTGCGCGGGCGCGCCGCAGCAACAGTAGTGACGCGGCCATTCCGATTCTAACCCGCCCGCGGTCCGCGCCAGCCGGCGACTAATGCAGGTCGGCAAATATTCGCTCGGCCAGCGCACGGGATATGCCGGGCGCGCGGGCCAGGTCGTCGACGCTCGCGGCCTGCACCCCCCGCAACCCGCCGAAATGCGCCAACAAGGCTCGGCGCCGCACCGCTCCGATACCCGCGATATCCTGCAGCGAGGACGTCGTGCGCGCCTTGCCGCGCCGCGCGCGGTGGCCCTGGATCGCGAAGCGATGCGCCTCATCGCGAATTTGCTGGAGCAGGTGCAGCCCCGGATGGTCCGCCGGCAGATTCAGCACGTCCTCGCGGCCCGGGAACACGATATCCTCCTGCCCGGCCTTGCGCTCGGGGCCTTTGGCAATCCCGATCAGCGGCACGCCGTGCATGCCCTGCTCCTCGAGGACATTGGCGGCTACCGCGATCTGGCCTTTGCCGCCGTCGATCACGAGCAGGTCCGGCGGCGGATACTCGCCAGCGACGATGCGCGCACATCGCCGCGTCAGCGCTTCGCGCATCGCCGCGTAATCGTCCCCGCCCTGCTCGGGCGTGACGTTGAACCGGCGATACTCCGACGACTGCATGGCGAGCCGGTCGAAGATCACGCAGGACGCGACCGCCGCCTCGCCCATCGTGTGCGAGACATCGAAACATTCGATCCGCTGCACCGACGCCGGCAATCCGAGCGCCTCCTGCATGGCCGCGAGGCGATCCTCATGCGTCGCCTTCTGCGCGAGTCTTTGGCGGATCGCCAGCGTCGCGTTCTGCAGGGCCATGGTCAGCCAGACGCGGCGCTCGCCACCGGGATTGCCTACAATCTCCACCTTGCGTGACACTTGCGCCGACAACACCTCGGCAAGCGCGGCATGGTCCTGCACGTCCGGCACGATGATCGTCGGCGGGACCGGCCGTTCGACGTAATGCTGCTCGAGGAACGCGGGCACGACCTCGCTGGCGGCCGTGCCATACACGGCATCGGCATGACGGGGAAAAATCGTGCGGTCGCCCACATGCCGGCCACCCCGGATCATGACGACATTGACCGCGATGAGGCCGCCCTCGGAGGCTGCCGCGACCACATCGATATCGCCGGCGGTCGCGCTTTCGACGAACTGACGCGATTGAAGCTGCTGCAGACGATTGATCCTGTCCCGAAAGCGCGCCGCACGCTCGAACTGGAGCGCGGCAGCGGCGGCCTCCATCTGGGTCTGTAATTGCGTCAGCACTTCGCCCGCCCTGCCCTGCAGAAAGAGCGTAGCGCCCTGCACGTCTTCGCGGTATTCCTCTTCCGCAATGAACCCCACGCACGGCGCCGTGCAGCGCTGGATCTGGTACAGCATGCACGGCCGCGAACGGTTGGCAAAAACGGTGTCGTCGCAGGTGCGCAGCATGAACACCTTCTGCAACAGCGTGATGCCCTCGCGAACCGCGCCGGCGCCGGGGAACGGCCCGAAGTAGCGATTGCGGCGGTCGAGCGCGCCGCGGTGGAAGCGCAACTGCGGGAATTGCTCGCCGGTGAGGCAGACGTACGGATAGCTCTTGTCGTCGCGGAACAGGATGTTGTAACGCGGCTCGTGCGCCTTGATGAGGTTGTTCTCGAGCAGCAGCGCCTCGCCTTCCGAACGGGTCACCGTGGTTTCCACGCGCACGACCTGCGCCAGCATCGTCGCAATTCGCGGCTCATGGCCGGTCTTCTGGAAATAGCTGGAGACGCGTTTTTTCAGGTCGCGTGCCTTGCCCACATACAGCGTTTCCCCCGCCACGTTGAACATGCGGTAGACACCGGGCCGGTGCGGCAGCGACGCCAGCAGCTCGCGCGCGTCGAACGTCTTCGCTGCTTGGGGCGGCCCGGCGGCGCTCATGCCGCCCTTATCGCGTTGAGCGCAAGATGCGCCGCAACCATGTCGAATGCGGCGTGGAACATCGCGGGCGTGAGGCGCCGGGTGTTGGTGTTGTAGCGGCTGCAGTGATAGCTGTCGACCAGCAGCCGGCCGCCTTCAAGCGGATGCCGGGCACCGTGCGCGAACGTGAAGGCCGACCGCTTTTTCCCGAGCGCCCGCAATGTTGCTTCGTGGGCGATCCGGCCCAGCGCGAGGATCACCCCGCCTTCCGGCATCGTTGCGAGATCGGCCGCGAGATAGCCATTGCAGGTGCGCACTTCCGCAGGCGTCGGCTTGTTTGCTGGTGGCAGGCATTTGACCGCGTTGGTGATGCGACATGCGATGAGTGCCTGCCCGTCGTCGCGCGTGGTGGCGATCGGCTGCGTCGCGAAGCCAAAGGCATGGAGCGTGGCGTACAACAGAATTCCCGCATAGTCCCCGGTGAATGGCCGGCCCGTCGCATTTGCGCCGTGCATGCCAGGGGCCAAACCGACGATGACAAGGCGCGCGGCCGCTGCACCGAACGGCGGCACCGGCTTGCACCAGTATGCCGGATGTTCGGCCTTGACCTCGGTCAGGAATGCCGCAAGCCGCGGACAGCGGCGACACGCTGGATCGTAGGCCGCGGAGGCGGCCGCAACATTGCGATCTGGCACAATCGAACCTTTTTGGACGGCGGGCATTTGTTGGTCAGGAATCAGCAAACCCTCGCCAATCCCGACCGCACCCAATATATCTCACGTCTGATTCCCGATCTCTGATTCCTGAATCCTGAAACTGATGCTCCCCCCCGAAGCCCGCCTCGAAGTCCTCTCCCAGTTGCCCAAGCGGGCATCGCGCAAGCCACCACTCCTGTTCGTGCACGGCGGATACTGCGACGCGTGGTGCTGGACGCCGTATTTCCTGCCGTGGTTCGCAGCGCGCGGCTGGCCCGCGTACGCGCTGAGCCTGCGCGGGCATGGCAGCAGCGGCGGACTCTCGTCCTTGTTCGTTGCCGGCCTCGACGACTTCGTCGCCGACGTCGAACATGTCGCGGGGCAACTTGCAGCACCGCCGATGCTCATCGGACATTCGATGGGCGCGGCCGTCATCGAGCGGATGCTGGCTACGCGTCCGGTGCGCGCGGCCGCGTTGTTGGCACCCGTGCCGCCTGCCGGCTTGTTCTCGGTTGCCGCCCGGCTGGCCGCCGCGCATCCGGACTACGTTTCGCATCTCGCCCAGTTCGATCCCTCGCAGCTCTCCGACAGCCTGCTCGCCACGTTGCGGCCATTCTATTTCAGCGCGGGCGTCCCCGCGTCCATTCTCGCGGAAGCAGAGCGCCACATGAACGTGGAATCGCCGCGCGCGCTGTTCGACCTGTCGCTGCGGCTGCACATGGCGCTGCCTGAGCGACCCACGTCGCCGGTCCTGGTGATTGGCGCCAAGGACGACCGGATCTGCACGCCGGCAGATGCGCAAGCCACCGCGCACCATCACGGCGTCACCGCGAAGCTGCTGCCGGGCATGGCGCACATGCTGATGCTGGAGCCGGAATGGGAAACGGCGGCGGAAGCGCTGGCCGATTGGCTGACGCCGATGAGGTGAGACCGAAACGAAGCGCGTTACTTCCGGGCAGCGACGAAATCCGAAAACTCGTCGGCAGGCAGCGGCTTGCTCATCCAGAAGCCCTGGAAACTGTCACAGCCATGGATGTCGAGGAATTCGAGTTGCTCGCGCGTGCCCACGCCCTCGGCGACGACCTTCAGCCCCAGGCCGCGCGCGAGACCGATGATCGCCTCGGTGATTGCGGCATCCTGAGGGTCGGTTTCGAGGTCGGCGATGAACGAGATATCGATCTTGAGCGTATCGATCGGGAAATGCTTCAAGTGCGTCAATGACGAATAGCCGGTGCCGAAGTCGTCGATCGCCACCGTGAAGCCTTCGTCGCGCAACTGGTGGAGCACCTTGCGTATCGCGTCGAGGTCATGCAGCAGGCTCGTTTCCGTGACCTCGAGCTCGATCCAGGACGGTTCGCATTTTTCCGTCTTGACGATCTCCGAAATCTTTTGCGCCAGATCCTCGCGGTAAAACTGCCGTGCGGAAAGGTTGACCGACACGCACAGTTCCATGCCCGCCTTGCGCCACGCCACGCATTGCGCGGCGGCGGTTTTCAGCACCCATTCGCCCAGCGCGTGGATCAGGCCGGATTCCTCGGCCAGCGGAATGAACACCTGCGGCGGCACGCTGCCGTGTTCGGGGTCCGTCCAGCGCAGCAGTGCCTCGGCGCCAACGATGGCCCGGTCGTGGATGCGCACCACGGGTTGATAGTGCAGCTGCAGCGCGTTGTCCGCCAATGCCGTGCGCAGCGCGACTTCCAGCGTGTGCTGGCGCAACCGGTGCTCGGCCAGATTGGCATCGAGGAACTGGAATGTATTGCGGCCCAGTTCCTTCGAACGGTACATCGCCACGTCGGCGTGCTTCAGCAATTCCTCCGGGTCGTCCGAGTCGTCGGGGTATACCGCGATGCCGATCGACGACGTGACATAGATATCGTGTTCCTCGATCTCGAAGGGCTGCGCGATCGCGTCGAGCAGCTTTTGCGCGATCCGGCCCAGCACCGACGGGTCGTCGAAGTCCTCGACGATCACCATGAATTCGTCGCCGCCCAGACGGGCAAGCAGGTCGGTCTCGCGCAGCGCACTCGAGAGCGCCGCGGTGACGCGTTTCAGAAGTTCGTCGCCGATGCGGTGGCCCAGCGTGTCGTTGACGTTCTTGAAGCGATCGAGGTCGATGAACAGGACGCCGACGCGATGGCCGCTGCGCTTGGCCTGCGCGATGGCCTGCGTCAGCCGCTCGTGCAGCAGCAGGCGGTTGGGGAGGCCGGTCAGCGCGTCGCGCGTCGCGAGATATTGCAGGCGCTCTTCCGCCTGGATCCGCGACGACACATCCTGCACGAACGACAGGATCGACACGATGCGGCCTTCGTCATCGAGGAGCGCGGAGTGGTACCACTCGCACCAGATCGTTCCGCCGTCCTTGCGGTGGTTGCGGGTGAGACCGGTCGCGCGCGGCTCTTCCCCGCCCATCAGCCGGCCGACGAGACCCGCGAAACCCTCGCGGTCGTCCTCGTGCACCAGCGGACTGTCGGACAGCGGGATGCCGAGGATTTCGTCGGAGCTCCAGCCAAAGATGTTTTCGGCCTGCGGCGACCAGCGGACGAGCCGGAAATCGCGGTCCCACTCCAGCACCGAAAGCGGCGTGTTGTTGATGTGCGACGACAGCATCCAGTTCGCGCGCCGCAGTTCCTCCTCGTTGCGCTTCTGGTCGTGGATGTCCGTGTGCACGGCGTAGATGCCGATCACGTTGCCTTCGGCGTCGCGATTGGGCGCGTAATGGACCGCCTCCCAGCGCTGCTCGCCCTGCGGCTGCGCCAGCAGCTTTTCTGTGGACACCGTTTCGCCCTTGAGCACGCGGTCGAGGAGTGGGGAGAGTTGCGCCGCGCGTTCCTCGCCGTTGACCTCCGCAATCGGGCGCCCCATCAGTTCCTTGCGGTTCTCCCCGAGCCAATCTTCATTGTGGCGGTTGAGGAACAGGTATTTGTAGTCGCGGTCGATGTACGACACGCGCGCCGGCACGTTGTCCATGATGAGCCGCAGTTCGGCTTCGGACGCGCGCAACGCCTCCTGCGCCTGCTTGAGGCCGTGGATGTCGTTCATCAGCACGAACGCGCCGTACACCTCGCCCGAAGGCGCGGCATCCGGCACCACGCGGATCGTCATCCAGCGGCGCACGCCGTTCGCCCCCGGCACGAGCCGGTCGAACGCGGTTGATTCGCCTTCCATCGCGCGGGTCAGCATCGCCTGCGCGCTCTGGTAGATGCCGTGCCCGACGACGTCGCGCAATCGCATCTCGATGGCCTGCGCCTCGGTCAGTCCGAAGAATTGCAGGAACGTGCGATTGACGTAATGGCAGCGTTCCTCGCGGTCGATGTACGCGACCGGGGCCGGCACGCCGTCCATGATTGCGCGAAGCTGGCCCTCGCGCGCAGCCAGCGCGTCCTGTGCCTGCTTCAGGTCGGTGATGTCATGGCCGACGATGTACAGACCTTTAAGCGTGCCGTCGAACTTCGCGTCGGGCACGATGCGGCCGCGCAGCCAGCGGGTGCGGCCGATCGCATCGACGAGCGTCTGCTCATAGGTCACGGCCTCGCCGGCGGCCGCGCGCAAAATGAACGGCTCCAGCGCCGTGTAGTCGCCGGTGCCCGTGACTTCCGCTGCCGTACGGCCGATGACGTTGTCGCGGTCGAGGCCCGTCAACCGCAGGAACGACTCGTTGACGAACACGTAGCGGAGTTCCTCGTCCAGATAGACGACCGGCTCCGGAATGTTGTCCGTGAACAGGCGCAACTGCTCTTCGCGCGCGGCCAACGCCTGCTCGGTCAGCTTCAGATCATGGATGTCGTATTCGGTGCAATAGAGGCCGCGGACGGTGCCCGACACGTCGAGGTCGGGGACGATGCGGCCGTGCATCCAGCGGTTGTGTCCCTGCGGCGTCGTGCCGATGCGCTCGTATTCGACGTGCTCGCCGCCTTGCGCGCGCTTCACGATCGGCCGGATGAACGACCCGACGTCGGAGGCCATCACCTCGAACGGCGTCTTGCCATAGATTTCGTCCTGCGGCCTGCATACCGAGTTGGCGAATGCCTGGTTCACGAATGTGTATTTGAGATTGCGGTCGAGGTAGGCGATCGGTCCGGGAATGTTGTCCGCAAACAGGCGCATCTGTGATTCCTGCGACTTCAGTGCGTCGCGAATGCG
>JAYTIR010000464.1:0-2424 GCA_043731765.1 Burkholderiales bacterium | reverse complement strand
GCGCAAGACCGCCGTCATCGCGGCCGTCCAGTTGCCGGGGGTAAGCGACGTCGAGTTCGACGCGTCGCTGACCGAGCTGCGCGATCTCGCCAAGACGCTGGGATTCGACGTCATCCGCACGTTCACGCAGAAGCGCACCAGCTTCGATACGACGGCGTACCTCGGTGTGGGTAAGCGAGAGGAGATGCGCCACTTCATCAGCAACGAACCCGAGACCGATCAGGAAACGGATGCGCTCGGGGCGCGCCGCGCCGCACCGGACGAAGATGGCGCCACGGACGCGACCACCCACATCGATACCATTTTCGTCGATCACGAGATTTCACCGTCGCAGGCGCGCAACCTGGAAAAGGAAGTCGGCTGCGAGGTGTCGGACCGAACGATGGTCATCCTCGAGATCTTTCATCGCAACGCTCGTTCGCGTGCCGCGCGCGCACAGGTGGAGATCGCGCGCCTCGCCTACATGGCGCCGCGGCTGCGCGAGGCGGCGAAGCTCGCGGGTCCGCAGGGACGGCAGCGCAGCGGCACCGGCGGCCGCGGCGCCGGCGAGTCGCACACCGAACTGGACCGGCGCAAACTCCGCGACCGCATCTCCGAACTGCAGAAGGAGATCAGCGCGATGGACGCCGAGCGCAAGACACAGCGCGCGCGGCGGCAGGAGCGCGAGGAGCTCGCCACTGTAGCGCTCGTCGGCTACACGAACGCAGGCAAATCCACCCTGATGCGCGTACTCACGGGGAGCGACGTGCTGGTCGCCGACAAACTCTTCGCCACGCTCGACACCACGGTGCGGGCGCTGCATCCGGAAAGCACGCCGCGGGTGCTGGTCAGCGACACGGTTGGCTTTATCAAGAATCTTCCGCACGGCCTGGTCGCATCGTTCAAGTCGACGCTCGAGGAGGCGCTCGATGCGTCGCTGCTGCTCCACGTCATCGACGCCAGCGATCCCGGGTTTGTGCGGCAACTCGAGGTCACCGACAAGGTGCTCGGCGAGATCGGTGCGATGGACGTGCCACGCATTCGGGTCTTCAACAAGATCGACCGCGTCGGCGACGCCGCGGCGCAAGCGGAACGCGAAACGGCGCTGCACGCGCAGTATCCCGATTGCATCGTCGTGAGCGCGCGTCGCACTGACGACATCGCCGCGCTGCGCACGGCGGTCATCGAGTTTTTTAGTCTGCGTCTGGTCGAGGCCGAGCTCTTTTTACCCTGGTCGGCACAGCAACTGCGTGGAGAGATCTTCGCGCGCTGCGAGGTGCTGGAGGAGCGAGCCGACGGCGACGGGGCATTCTTCCGGGTCCGCGGCGACCAGGGGGCCTTGAATGGCCTGCGTGATCACATCGGTCAAGCCTCGTAAGTGGAACTGGCCACGCGCCCACCCTTGCCGGTCCAGTTGGTGTGGAAGAATTCGCCGCGCGGCTTGTCCACGCGCTCGTAGGTATGCGCGCCGAAGTAATCGCGCTGGGCTTGGAGCAGGTTCGCCGGCAGGCGTTCGCTGCGCAGGCCATCGAAGAACGCCAGCGCTGTGCTGAACGCCGGGACCGGAATGCCCTTGCGCACCGCGGCGCTGACGACTTTGCGCCAGCTCCGCGTGCAGCCTTTGATCGCCTTCCTGAAAAACGGATCGAGCAGCAGATTGTCCAGGTTCGGGTTCTTCTCGAACGCCTTCGTGATGTCGTGCAGGAACGCACTGCGGATGATGCAGCCGCCCCGCCACATCAGCGCGATGCCGCCATAGTTCAGGTTCCAGCCGTATTGCTTCGCCGCCGCGCGCATCAGCATATAACCCTGCGCGTAGCTGATGATCTTCGAGGCGTAGAGCGCCCGGCGAATGTCGCTGATCCATTGTGTCCGCTCGCCCGCAAACTTGCGCTTGCCGGACTTGAACACCTTCGAGGCCGCCACGCGCTGGTCTTTCATTGCCGAGACGCAGCGCGAATAAACCGCTTCGGCGATCAGCGTAATGGGAATCCCCATCTCCTGCGAGGAAATCACCGTCCACTTGCCGGTGCCTTTCTGGCCGGCGGTGTCGAGGATCTTGTCGACGAGCGGCGCGCCGTCTTCGTCCTTCGTGCCGAGGATGTCGCGGGTGATCTCGATCAGGTACGAGTCGAGTTCGCCGGTGTTCCATTCCTTGAAGACCTCGTGCATCTCGTCCGGGGAGAGGCCTAAGGCCTCCTTCATCAGGTGGTAGGCCTCGCAGATCAGCTGCATGTCGCCGTATTCGATGCCGTTGTGGGTCATCTTCACGTAGTGCCCGGCGCCGTCCTCGCCCACCCAGTCGCAACAGGGCACGCCGTCGTCGACCTTCGCCGCGATGGCCTGGAAGATGGGCTTCACGTGTTCCCACGCCGCCCTGCTGCCGCCGGGCATGATGCTCGGACCGCGGCGCGCGCCTTCCTCGCCGCCGGAGACGCCGGTGCC
>JAYTIR010000463.1:0-15027 GCA_043731765.1 Burkholderiales bacterium | reverse complement strand
TCGCTTCGAGTATGAAACTATGCGCGGTGGTTCCGGCCCGTTTTGCTGCGCGAGCAACGCGCTCCTTGAGATCCTGCGGCAGGCGAATGGTGGTTGTGGCCATCGCGAAGCTCTCTGTGAAAAAATGTATTGTAGCACAATTGTGCTACATCGATATTCCGACGTCCGGAAGTGTGATGAGCGTCAGCTTTGACGCGACGATAATCGTGCATGCGTTGGGCCGCCACCGCATTCCAGCGCACTGGCGCGCAGTACAGCTAAGTGCATGCGTGCACACGATTTGCACGCGCCGCTTCGCAAGCGATTGTTGTTGAGTGTGAATCCTACCGATCCATCATCGGGGCAATACACAAGCGATGCGATAAGCCGTTCATTAGCTTTATGTTTTCGACATTCGATCGGCTCAATGACTGGGTGGGTGTCGTAGAAGCTGATCACTCCGGATTTTGGTGCATCGATCATGCGGGTAACTCGCTGGAGGCATAAACGCCAAAGTTAAGCTGCGCCGCGGAAGCGCCAACTTGCAGAGGCTACGCCGATCGGCGTCCGCTCGAACGCCGGGTTAGCAGCAGCAATTTCTTTCTGGGACGAATTAGTTGCCGTCGCGCCTGCTGATACTCTACCGCGGCCTTACCGGTGGTTAGCAAGGTTCCGGTGACCATCTCGGTCAGTCCGGCGCGATTGAGACTCCAACGGCATCACACGGTTTTGAATGACCGCAGTCGCCCCCCCTCCGGACAGTCGCGACTACTCCGCCGAAGGTGGGCTAATTGAAGTAACGTGCATTGCACAGCGCGCGAACGGAAGGGCAACATGCTTCCGAGCGCAAAGCCAGCAAACTTCCTGAGGGACCTGGTTCGACCGTAATCGGCAGGACGCACATTTGCGTGGTGCCTCTATTCAAGGTGATTTTTTCTTGCTTGGCGAGACCTCAACAACGAACAGCTCGTGTTTCTTGACCTGCTCGATCAATGGCCCCGTGACCGAGAGGAACTCCAAGTTGATCTCTGCCTTTTCACCGGGAGCAAGAGCGACCTGTTTGGTCGAGGTGATGGCAGTCCCGAGAAGCTCGCCGTCAGCCCCGAAAACCTTCCCGGCCACCTTGATCCGGCCAACGTCACCGTTGGCCAGGTTCTCTACGGTTCCCTTGATATGGAGGTGGTTCGCGGCACAAACATACATTCCCGGATCCATTCCGGGGTGAAGGCCCACGGATCCGATTTCCGCCTTGACCTTGTCTTTCAAATCTGCTGCTTGTGATGTGGGAATCCCTCCGAGCACCAGGAGCGATGCGAAGAACAACACTGAATTCTTCATGACCTTCCTCCTTCTGGGGCCGCGGCAGCCGCTAATTGATGACACGATCGGCGCGAACCAATACCAATTTCGGCACCTCAAGACCGATCCGCTTCGCGGTTTTGAGGTTGATGATGAATTCGATGCGGTCGGGGAGCTCCACGGGCAACTCTTGAGGAGGAGTTCCCGTCAGGATCTTGTGGGCCAACCGCGCGGCCTGTCGCCCTTGAGCGTACTCGTCGGGACCATAGGAGGCAAGTGCGCCAAACTGAGACCAATATGAAGCCGGATACATAGTCGGCAGGTTGTTGGAAGTCGAAACTTCGAGAGTACGTCCGGGAATATTTAGGTTCGTGCCAGCTTGAATAATCAGAATTCCATCTTGCCCACCCTCGTTCAGCTTGGCGAGCGCTGATTCAATCTCCGACGGAACCTTAATCGGGTTCTCGAGCAGTTGAAGTCCAAGACGCCTGCCCGCGCTTCTAGCAGATGCCACCGCCTCCGTTTCCTCCGTTTTCCCAGGGTCGTAGGTCACCAATACCCGACGGAGTGACGGCACGGTTTCCCTGAAGAGTTCCAGGCGTTTGGCGGTAAGGTCGGCGCGAAGATTCGCGATCCCAGTGATGTTTCCGCCCGGTCGGGCGATGCTCGCCACAAGCCCAATCCTCACCGGATCGCTAACCTGTGTGAACACCATCGGGATGCCCTCGGTCTCCCTCCAGCATGCATCCGAAATGCAAAAGAGGAGATCGGGTTTCGATTTCAGCAGCTCAGCAGCCAGCTTGGGCAGACGGGTACTATCACCCTGCGTAGCCTGTGCCTCAAAGCTGACATTCTTCCCTTCAATGTAGCCAAATTCCCTCAAACCATCCTGAAAGCCCTTTGCGCTGGACGTCCAGGGAACCATACCGTCGGTCAAAACCCCGATCTTGAACACCTTTGGACCTTGGCCCCAGGCAACGGGCGCGCGGGAAAAGAGGGTCATCAACGTTAACCCGCTGACCAATGCGACGAGTAGGACAATATGACTCTGAAAACGGTACCCCTGAGTTTTCATCCGGTCATCTAATCACTTTTCCGCCCGCGCCGATAGCCATTTGGGATATCCGTCGTGTGTACCGCGCTCGCAGTAGCCGCATTGGCCGAGATCCGATGCTCGATCATGTCCTGAACCATTTCCTGTCGACGCGCAAAGGTGAGTCGGGCATTCTTATGGGTGTTCATTCGGCTGAGCTCCTGAAAGGTTGCGGATGGGTCGCACCTCCCAGTCTCTCAGACTCAGTCCGGATGGACAGAAACAACGTATTGAAGCTTCACACCCAGGCTGCGTAAACTACGGTCGAAACGAAATATCGGCAAAAAACTACTTCGTAGAACACGCTGTATTCGATTTGTTTGGGGTTGGGGGATTTGATACTCCCGAAAACAGACCGAAATCGAGTTTTTACACAGCCTTGGCCGACAGCCGCCAATGGAAAACCTTCCTGTCGAAGCCGAAGATCGCGATGATCGGTCGCAGGCGACCTTTCATCCACCCTCAGCTGCGATTCAATCGACCGGCAGCAATAGCCACACTTCGACGTGCCCTGTGATGTCGCGTGTACCGCGTGATCACCGTATTCCGGCGCAATCCAAAAAAATGCGGCCAAGCGTATGCGTGCACACGATTTGCACACGCCGCTTCGCAAGCGATTGATGGTGAGCATGAATCCTGCCGGTCCATCATAGGTGCAATGCAGAGTACGTGAGCGTTGCGCGTCATGCTATGTCCAAGTGCAGCATCAGCTCGATAGGATAACGTCTCTTTGCCCGAGCCCAAGTCGATTCGGCATGCGCGACGCGCGCCTGCGAGCTGGGCACGTGGAACCTCACTTAGGAAGCCGAGAGAACTTTCCTAACAAAGGGCCACTTCCCTTCTTTCGCCAGCGGTGCGCGTCAAGGCAGAATTGGAGGCGTTTGCAGCCGAATCCCCACAATCGCCGACCACTCGCTGGACGGGCCGTTGAACCGATTGCCATAGCTCACGTACGTTTCGAATCGATCGGGAATCACGATGTATCGAACTCCGACCTGATATTTGCCGCGGCCCGGTTCATCGCGAAATATTTCTCCAAGCATTTGCACGTTCCGCACGACTGCATACTGGATGGCGACACCTGCGAGCGCAAACGTTCCCGACCCGTAGACATTGGCGGCGCCCAGATTAAGGTCGACCTCCAGATCGCTACGCGGATACCACGAGGCAAGGGCCTTGGCGTAGTAGACCTGAAGCGCTGAGCTGCCGTGCGGCGCGACGGTGTCGCGCGCGCCCCCAGCGGCCACGCCGAACGACCATTCGCCCTCGGCGCGCGGGAACAGCACGGTCTTGGCCTGCAACTGAACGATGTTCGAGGGTTCGCTTGCGTCGGGCTGCGCGCGCGCGCCGCCAACGGAGAGTTCGAGGTTGCCGGTGAAGTTGCACGCTGGCTGCGCCCAATATTCGCGGCCATCGCGTGCCAATCGGCTCCACGCTTCGAGCTGACAGGTCTTGGGCGCGACGATGGCCGCGTCGTCTGTCACGAGTGGCTGGGCCGCATGGACCGACGCGGCGGCTGCGATGCAAGATAAGGCAAGGAGCCAGGCTGCGCGGACGGCGGTTATCGTTATTCTCCTACGATTCCCGGCCATCGTGCGCGGCCATGGATGCGCTCGAAATACATGCGCGGACGTTCGCCGGCGGCGCATTTCCTATCGCCCCGCAGCAGAACAGTCGCGATGGAGCATGCCGGTCAAAGCCGTTTGCTTGCGCGGAGCGCGCCAAGCACTATCCATCGGAATTGTTACCAGCCGACCCTTCAGGCGTCGCGTCGATTGCGCCGCTAACCGTCGCTGGAGAACCCGGCCACGCCGCAAGCAGCCCTCTCACCGTGGCCGGATCGGGTCCCGCCCTGAGCTTTTCGCGAAAAACTCTGTCGTTAAACATGGTCGCGGCGGTCGCGAGGAGCTGCAAATGGCGTTCGGTCGCCTGCTTCGGAACCACCAACGCAAGAAAGAGCGAAACCGGTTTGTGATCGGGCGCATCGAACGGAACGGCAAACTTCGTTCGCACGAACACGCCCGCCACTGCGTAGCACTGAGGCATGCGTGCGTGCGGAATCGCAACGCCATGACCCAGGCCCGTCGAGCCCAGGTGCTCTCGCGCCGCGAGGCTCTCCAGAACGTCGGCGTCGGAAAGACCCAGACGTCGCGCGAGAAGCGAAGCGATCCGTTGCAGCAACGGCGCCTGGTCCGGTACGTCGACATCCAACTGGATGTCATCGATTCCCAACAGTTCGCCAACGGGATTCATTTCGCCAGTCTCTTCGCATTCAGCACGGTCGGGCTCCGCGGTCTAGCATCGCTCAGGGCGAGACTACTCCTGTGTCTTCATCGTCACTCTCGCTTGCCTCGTGAAGGTAGACGACATTCGCGTTTTGATCGAAATCCACGAGTTCGGCGTATCGTCCCCAGGCGATCAAGGTCTGGAAGAGCTTGGGCGGCTGATCATAGGGCAGCAGCGTCCCCAATTCGTCGAGGACGATGCCAGCGTGAACACGCCCATCGGGCTCCGCTTCCAGACGGGCGGTGAGCATTTGGAACAGGCGCAATTTCATGATCGCTTGCCGGAAAAGCGTCTTGCGCGCGGTCGCCGGCGCGGCAAGGAAATACCAGCCGGCCTGAGTCATGACTACATCGTCCTTTGGCGTGTCGACCAGACCAAGCATCTCCGCCGCCTTCACGATCGCAATGATCTCCCCGAACTCCCGGCCGATCCGCGCGCTCAGATCGAACACGTTGATCGTCTCCTGGCTGTCCTCCAGAATTTCGAGCAAGCCGACGATGGTCTCCACCGGTGCATTTGGAATCGTCTCGACCCGCGCGCCGACCGGCGATGTCGCCGCCTCCCGCACACCCTCCGCGGTTGCGACTGCCTGGCCGATTCCTGCGCCGGCCGGACGCGCTGCTTCAGCAGGCTCGTCGGGAAGAACCAGTGCCGTAATCGCGGCGTGCACCTGATCGACCAGCGCGGCGAACTGCCGCGAGTTGACATCGCGCGGGTAGGGCAAAGGGTTGACGATGACCGTGCGCACGCGGCCGGGATGCGAGGAGATGATCACAATACGAGTAGCTATGAACACCGCTTCGGCGATGTTGTGGGTCACCAGGAAGATGCTCCTGAGCCCGGCGTGCCCCGAGCCGCGCCACAGGTCGACCACCTGAGTGCGCAGATTTTCCGCAGTCAGGACATCGAGTGCGCTGAACGGCTCGTCCATGCACAGCACCTCGGGCTGCGCCACCAGCGCCCGCGCGAAACCGACGCGCTGGCGCATGCCACCCGACAATTGCTTGGGATACGCATTCTCATAACCGGTGAGACCGATCAGCTCCAGGGCTCGGTCGGTTTCCTCCTGTGCCTGTCGTGCGTCGAGGCGACGCTGGATGAGGCCAACCTGCACGTTTTCCTGCACCGTGAGCCATGGATAGAGAGCGAAGCTCTGGAACACGATGGCGAGACGGCGATTGACGCCTTCAAGCGGCGACCCGTGACTGAGGACCGCACCCTGCGTCGGTTCGGTCAGACCGGCCATAAGCCGCAGAATCGTGGACTTGCCCGAGCCCGACTGACCCAGCAGCGCCAGCATTTCGCCATCCCGTATTTCGAGGTTGATGTCGTCGAGCACGGTCACCGGCGCCGCACCGTCGGCACCCGAGTACGACTTCGACGCGTGCCGCAACTCGATAAGCGGGGCCGAGCCAAGCGCGGTTTCGGGGCGGGGTCCATCGGCAAGTAGCGTTTCGACAGGCATTGGTTACTCCCGGCATCTACGGTGCAGCAGCTCAGCGCCGCACCGAGTCATGTAGTGGACGACACGCATGGCTGCGCGCTCAGTCGAGCTTGAACCTGCGTTCGGCCAGGTCATAGAGTGGGCGCCAAACGAGGCGGTTGATGACGACCACGAACAGCGCCATCACGACAATGCTGAAATAAATCGCCGGCTGATCGCCTTTCTCGGTCACCTGCGCAATGTACGCGCCGAGACCGTCGGCGACGAGCTTGTCGTTACCCCACGAGGCGACTTCGGCCACGATGCTGGCGTTCCAGGCTCCGCCGGTCGCGGTCACGGCACCGGTGACCCAGAACGGAAAGATCGCGGGAATGATCAGCGTCTTCCAGAGGCGCCAGCGGCGAAGGCCGAACATCGTGGCGGCTTCGCGCAGATCGGTGGGCATCGCCATCGCGCCGGCGATGACGTTGAACAGGATGTACCACTGCGTCCCGAGCGCCATAAGGAACACGCTGCCAAGATTGATCGGGATGTGCGTCGAGATGAAGAACGCGACGATGAATGGAAACGTCATGTTCACCGGAAACGACGCGGCGATCTGCGCGAGAGGCTGAGCCACGCGTGCCACTCGCGGTCGCAGGCCGATCCAGACACCGATCGGCGTCCAGATCAGGGTCGCGATCACGCTCATGGCCACGACACGAAGCAGGGTAAGCACGCCGAGCCACACAACGTGCAGCATTTCCGCCCCGGTCATGTCAGTCCTGATCTGCTTGGCGATGTCGATCGCGTCGAAGATGAGCCAGACAACGGCGGCCGCACCGAGCAGCCAGACCGCAATCCGGAGTAACGCCTTGACCTTAGCCGGGATGCGCCCGGAGATCGTTTGCGTGAAATCCGACGTGAGCAATGAGGCCCGCTGCGAGGCGATTCCAAATGCGCGTCCGACGTGCCTGGAAAACCACGCCAGCACATACGATCGCCGCAGCAGGTTCAGCATCCATGACGTTGGGTTGTCCTTGCCCTCGGTTTGCTCCAGCTTGAACTTCTCGGCCCACGCCACCAATGGTCGCCAAAGCAGTTGATCGAGGACCACGATGGTGATGATCATCGCCACGATGGCGTAGACGGCGGCGCGCGTATCCCCCGCTTCGACCGCCGCCGCCATGTACGAACCGAGTCCTGGCAGCTTGATATTCTTGTTCATCACGGAAATGGCTTCGCTTTGCGCGACAAAGAACCAGCCGCCACCGAAGCTCATCATGGAGTTCCACATCAGGCCGATCGCGGACGAGGGTAACTCGACCTTGGTGAAGCGCTGCCAGCGATTCATGCCGTAGACGGAGGCGGCCTCCTGCAGCTCGGCAGGAATGGTGATAAGCGAGTGATAGAAGCCGAACGTCATGTTCCAGGCTTGCGCCGTGAAGATGGCGAAGATGCTGGCGCACTCGACGCCGAGCAGGCTCCCCGGAAAGAGTGCCAGGAAGCCGGTGACGGTGATCGAGAGAAACCCCAACACAGGGACCGACTGCAGGATGTCCAGCAGCGGCAGCATGACCTTGCGCGCGCGGACGCTCTTGGCCGCCACGTAGCCGTAAGTGAAGGTAAACAGCAGCGCCGCCGCGAAGGCGATGAACATCCGCAACACCGTGCGCGCGGTGTAGTAGGGAATGAGCGCGACGTCGAGTGAAAGCGGCGGCGCGTGCAATTCGTCGAAGCGCACCCGCATGTCGCCGGTCAGAACCACGAGCCCCCACAACAGCGCGAAGACGGTCAGGATGATGATCGCGTCGATCCAGCCGAAGCGCCAGCCGCGCTCGAGCTGCTGCCCGGTTGTTTCGGGATATGCCCTGGCGATCATGTCAGCCGTCCGAGGTGGGCGCTACACTCAAACGCGGCGGCGCCACCCGAGCGGATGCCACTTCCGCCGCCCGCGACGATGGCAGCGCCTAGCTGCACCGCTGGACCTCGATCGTGGCGTGGACGATCTCGTCGTGCGGCGTGAGGTGTTGCCTCACGTGCCCAGGGGAGACAGTCGGGTCTGCCGTAACGACGGTCAGCGCGCAGTCAAGGAGCACTCTGCTCGTCGACTGGAGGAGACCAATGGCCCACACGGCGACGACATGTACGTAGGCCGACCTGAGATTGAAGTCGTGATGCCGCCGATGTTGGTCATGCTGATGCGCGTGGCCTTGTGCGCGTCCGCGTTCGTGGTGGTGCGCGTTGCCTTGATCAAAAACGTGATGATGTGTCCAGGGACTGAGGTCTTGGGTATGCATTAGCTTGACTCCTTTTCCGACAAGTTCTCCCACCGGACGCTTCGAACCGCTGCCTCTTGTTCCAAATGACCGACGAGACCGACCAGCGTCGATCGTTCGGCGATCGTGCAACGCACCTTGGCGACGACATGGGCCAGGCGCTGGTAGGTGTCCGTCTGATCACTGATTTCGCCAATGGTGAGCCCCGCCGCGTCGAGTTGCTCGCGTACGATCTGTTTGACCGCGGCGCAATGCGCAACCCGGCAGAGCACAATGATCCGATAGCCGTGTTTCAGCGTAGTGTTCACGGGTCGGCCCGATCTAGTATCGCGAATCGTCCGGGCATGCCCGGCTGCGCACTCATCCCGGCGCCTCGGCTCGAACGTCCCGCGGCCAACGCGTACGTCGGAGCGATCCCCCCAACAGCCCCATGGCGCTAAACACCAGCGCCAGGACCCGCAACACCAACCGCCTCAGACGCACCCGGATCCGTACCGGTCGCTTATGAGGTTCGCTGTATCGGAACTCGGGGCCAACGCCCTGAAGCAGCAAAGAATTCAGCAGCACGATGCCCATGACTCACCCTTTCCTTTTCGCGCCGTCGCAAAGCGGTAACGCGTGCCGAGCGTCCGCCGCGCGAACGACGCGTGCGCAGCGGTGCCGCCGGAGCATTGCGCTTGACGCGTATGTGCTCGCGACAGGCGCAGCCGCCTACGACGCGCCGAAGCACCGGTAGACAACGATTACAGGTGAGGGGAGTGCGCGGCCTTGCCCAAAGGCAAGGAATTGCTGGATGCGCACCGCCTCGCTCGCTGGCGAGACGGTGGCAGGGAGTAATTGCGCCTGCGGAACGGTCTCGCTAACGTGCTTGCCGTCTTGCGACGGCGGAACTAGGGCAACTGTCCAAAGCCTTCACTCCACGTATTGCAACGCAGCGAACTTATTGCGATCCGGAGAAGCTGTCAAGCGATTTTTCAATTGGAAAGGCATAAAATGCCGCATTCTTACCTGCACAGGCTAACCTCCCCTGGAGGATAGGATCCGCCAATGACGATTTCCCGCGAGCACCGAAGCCATCCCGAGATTATCAAACGCCTCAAGCGAGCCGACGGGCACCTCCAGAGTATTTTGACCATGCTCGAGGAAAGGCGCGGCTGCCTGGAAATTGCCCAACAGCTTCATGCGGTCGAAGCCGCTATCGCCAACGCCAAGAAGGCGCTGATCCATGACCACCTGGACCACTGTCTGGACCTTACCGTAGGCGACCTGAGTCGCAAGGCCCGCGTACCCATCGACGAGTTCAAAGAAATCACCAAATACCTTTGACCGGTGCGCGTCGATGTTCGCATCCGGATCGCGTGCGCCGAGTCGCGTTTTCTGGGGCCGCTGCTCGTCGATGGCGGGCGGGCGGTAATCGTGAAGTGCATTGAGCGGCGAGGCGACGCATCGCGTGAGCGTGTCAACGGAATAGCAGAGTCCAGACGCCGAGGGCGACGAACAGGCCAGCGGCGACGAAGCGAATCGCTTTGAGCGGGATACGATTCCCCATTCGGTCGGCGAGCAAGACGGCGGGGACGTCGGCAATGAGCATGCCGATGCTGGTTCCGAGAACCACCGCGACGAGATTGTCGAACCGGGCAGCGAGCATGATGGTCGCCACCTGCGTCTTGTCGCCGATCTCGGCTAGAAAGAAAGCGATCGCCGTGGTCGTGAAAACGGCAAGCGCCGTCGACGCCTTGGATTCGCGCTCCCCCAGCTTGTCGGGCACGAGTGCCCACAGTGCGATCAGGATGAACGATCCGCCAACGACATAGCGCAAAACATTCGCATCGACCAGCGTCCGCAGCCACGTTCCGAGCGCGCCTGCGGCGGCATGATTGAGCAGCGTGGCAGTCAGGATGCCGAGAACGATCGGCCAAGGTCGGCGAAACCGAAGGGCGAGCAGAAGCGCGAGGAGCTGCGTCTTGTCGCCAATCTCTCCCACTGCGACGACGCCCGCGGAAATGAGGAATGCATGCATTCAAGCACCTTGGCCGGGTCGGGCGGCGATTAGCCAAAGGCGCAGCACGCCGCTCGACCCGAACGAAGTGCTGTGCCTAAGGTCTCGCCGAACCCGCGCTGTGCGGTGCCGATTGCGCCATGGCCGGAAGCCAAGTGTGTTGACGCAATCCCCTCGTCAGAAGGTGACTACTCCCCAAAGGAGCCGTAATTCTACCAGTTCGGTCTGACGGCGATGGATTTTGCGCGGGGCTCGCGCTGACCCATGAAGGCCATATCGCGCGAGCGCTCCTGCAGCAACTGGAATCGTCCGCCTCGACGCGCATCGAGTATCGCTCCGACCCAAACTCGCACAACGAAATGCACCAGCGTAGTCCAGCGATCTCACTTCGTGCACACGCTCTGCACACGCAGCATTGCAATCGATTGATATTAAAAATGAATCATTCCGATCCATCATGGGCGCCGCGCAGAAGCGATGTGAGAGCGAATTCATCCGGTTGATGTGTTGCGTGCTCGGTCGAATCCGAATTGATTCGAAATGCGGGACAATTGTATCCGGGGCCCAACCTGCTCGGTACGTTCAACGAGTACCCGACACCGGCACGACCAGCGCGCCATGACTTACGACGATTGTCTGTATATACGCGGCGCACCCGCGTCGGCCACCTCGCGCGCGCATTCTGCAACGTGCCATCTACGCCATGCTTAACCTGCCGTCGGCACCCCGCCGCATAGTAGGTGCCCAGTGGTTCAGGTGGAGGCCCGCTCGATGGAAGGGTTCTAACCCACGCCGATGTCGTGGTGATGGACGAGCTTGGGTATTTGCTGGTCAGCTCCAACCGCGTCGAACAGTCCGCCAAGCCCTGGGCCCTTGACGGCGGCTTCGAGCGTTCGCGGCGAGCCATTCGAAAGTATCGCGGTTCGCGATCCGGCCATTTTCAATTGCCGGGGGACATCCGGCACCACAGGAAATGCTTCCAGCGTCAGTTAGAGTTCCATCAGTTTCTCTCGGAGCGGCGGACGTTCGATGCCCAATGTTTCCAGGGAGAAGTCCAGCGCATCGCCGGTAACTTGCCAGAAATCGGCATGGCGCCCCTGCGCCGCGCGCAGCCACGTGTATTGCAACTGCTTATCACGCCAAAGAGTGGTCAGCCTGTCCGCGTGGTCTCCCAGTTCATCCTTGCAGCGCCGAGTGGCTGTTGCAAAATCGAACGGTGTTCCATAGGCGTCAAATACGCACGCTTCAATCCCGCGCAACGGCGCGTTGTTCATCGTGGTCCTCTCACACCGCTACTGCGGACATACCCTGCCGGCGCCAACTCCTGAGCGTCACTCCTGAGCGTCAACTGCCGATACCCGGTTCACGCAACGGCTTGCGCGCGCATGCCAAGCAGCCAACTCATACCAACGATCACCGCGGCCACACCAAAGTTCCACACGAGCACCATAACTGTTGCATCAAGGTTGTGGAACAGCGACAAGGCCGTCGCGGTCATGGCTGCGACCGCCAAGCCTCCCGTGACCGTCACTGCCATTGGACGCAGCCAAGACGCATGGCGCAGCATCACGTAAAGGCCAATCGACAGGGGTAGGCTGGTAAGCATCAAGGTCGCGAAGCAGCGCGCCGCTTCACCCATATGCATTCCATCCGGCCCGATGTTGACCCAATTCGTCAAGCATCCGTAGCTCACGGTGGAAATCCAGACCAGCAGTGCCGGGAGTGGGAGCAAACCCCAAGCCCGTGATCGATCTGGCAGGCTGATGAAAAACGAGGCGACCGCGGCCAAAATACCTGTCACCAGCGAGGCCATGATGCCGATCACAAAGACCGGCTGTGCCGCGCGTTGCGCAAAGTCCACTCGCAGGCCGTGCCCCACGGCCAGCAGGGCGAAGACGAGCGCGGCCAACAGCAGCCAGAACGTCGCTCGCACGAGCGGCGGCCGCAGGCGCCGTACTGGCTTCGCACTGGCCGCAAGCAGGTCAATGAGATTGGGTGTAGTGATCACGTGTCGTTGCCTGGTGTCATGAACATCTTGCGCAGATTCTTCAACGCCCGGTGAGTGGCCACCTTTAACGCAGCGACCGACATCCCGGTTGCGTGTGCCGCCTCCTTCAGCGACAGCTCCTGCAGCTTCAACAGCTTGATGGCGTCGCGCTGACCCTGTGGCAGGCGGTCAATGGCTTCGCGCAACGCCCGCTCGGTGGACGCCCTCTCCTCGTAGTTCGCTTCAGGGGCCGTAAAGGTTTCATGCTCGTCGGTCAGTGGCGTCTCTCGCGCGCTGGACCGCCCCTGGCGCCGCAGGCGATCGGTGATCCGGCGATTGGCGATGACCACCAGCCAAGGACCGAACGGGCGCGTCGGATCGTAGGTATGTCGTACCGCGTGCACGGTCAGCAGCACGTCCTGCACCGAGTCCTCGATGTCACCCGGATCGCGATGGCACTTCACTGCCAGCGAACGCACATAGGGGGTGATCTCTTCGAGGAGACGTCGGTAGGCCCCCTGATCGCCTGACTGGGCATGCGCCATGAGGATTGACCAGTCCACACCGCGTGCCCGAGCGTTGGCGGAGCCCCCTTTCGCCAGTGGCGGGTTCGGCTGCGCGGCCGGTGTTGTCCCGGGCACGAGCGTCAGCGGCCGGGCGCGATGATGGTCAACGGAACTCATGACTGATTGATAGTGTTCCTTGCAATCTTTCGAGCTTGCACGAATGACCAGCGCACGGTCTACGCTCGGAAATTACGATACATGAAACGCACGCCTGGCCGGCGACAATATTTTTTCCTTGACGCGTAACCTTCTGGCGGGCCGCAGCGAACCGCATTGTGTCGGTCTCACAACGAGACCTTTTCCCCGAGAGGTTCGACCATGAATCGTCGTATATTTGCCGCTTCCGTCCTTTCCACGGCCCTGGGGATCGTCCTGGCCGCGCCCGTGCTCCCCGTCCAAGCCCAGGGCATGGACATGAGCAAGGCGCCGCAGGTCGTCAAGGACAACATGATGCGGATGCAGGCCAACAAGCTCGAAAAGTGCTATGGCATCAACGCCACCGCCAAGAACGATTGTGCCGAAGGCGCGCATTCGTGTGCGGGCCAGGCCACCGCGCCGCGCGACCCGAAGTCCTTCGTCATGTTGCCGGCCGGCGATTGCGGCAAGATCCAGGGCGGGAGCACCAAGGCGGGCTGATTGTGTCTTCGCACCCATCTACTGTTCCAGTCGTGTCGCGCATGGAGCGCGGCTCGATCCCTGCCGCCGCGGGGATCGGGCTGCGTTTCCAGCACCATCAAGTGGTGGTCGATTCGCGTCCCGGCGTGGCGTGGCTCGAAGTCCATACCGAGAATTACATGGGTGGCGGCAAGCCACCGGCCTATCTCGACGCCATTCGCCGGGACTATCCGATTTCGCTGCACGGCATCGGTCTCTCGCTCGGCAGCGCGGAGGGCCTCGACGACGACCATCTCGAGCGTACTCGGCTCGCGGTGAGCCGATTCGAGCCTGGACTCGTGTCCGAGCACCTGGCGTGGACCGTCGTAGACGGGACCTACCTCGCCGACCTGTTGCCACTGCCGATGACCGAGGAAGCGCTGGACGTCGTGTGCCGCAACGTGGACCGGACCCAGACCTCTCTCAAGCGCCGCATCCTGATCGAGAATCCGTCGTCGTACCTGCGCTTCAAGCATTCGTCCATCCCGGAGTGGGAGTTCCTCGGTGCCATTGCCGAGCGCACCGGCTGCGGCCTCCTGTGCGATGTCAACAACATCTACGTGAGCGCCAGCAATCACGGCTGGGACGCATTGGCCTATCTCGACGCGTTGCCAAGCGATGCGGTCGGAGAGATCCACCTGGCAGGTCATGCAGAGAGGCCTATTGACGGCGGGCGCGTGCTGCGAATCGATGACCACGGCTCACGCGTCGCATCCGCGGTATGGACGCTCTATGCGGAGGCGCTGGAACGCTTTGGGCCCGTGCCGACGTTGATCGAATGGGACACCGACATTCCCTCACTTGAGGTACTGCTCGACGAAGCAATGCACGCACAGGCGCACCTTGACCGCGTCGAGGGGAGCGAGGCCCATGCCGTCGCTGCATGAGCTGCAGCGCGCCATCCGTCTGAGCCTCGTCGAGCGGGAGGACGACACGGCCGCAATGTACGTCGTCGACGACGGGCTCGCGCCCGAGCAGCGTCTCGCGGTCTATCGCAACACGTTCGACGCAAATCTGGCCAACGCGTTGCGCCTGTCGTACCCCGCGGTCCACCGTCTCGTCGGCGCGGAATTCTTTGAGGCTGCGGCCCGGACCTTTGCGCACGAATTGCCGCCACGCAATGCCTATCTCGACGAGTACGGTGCCGAGTTTCCGGAATTCCTGGCGCGCTTTCCGCCAGCAGCCACCCTCGCTTATCTGCCGGATGTTGCACGGCTCGAATGGGCGGTGAACCGGGCGCTCCATGCCTCCGATGCAGCGCCGCTTGACGTACAGCGCCTTGCCGACCTCGATCCAGTGGATCACGCGCGCATCCGCTTCGCCGCCGATCCATCGATCACGCTCCTGAGCGCAGCCTATCCGGCCGATGCCATTTGGCGGGCCGTGCTGGCGCAAGATGACGCGGCGCTTGGCGCCATCGACCTCGCCGCGGGCCCGGTCTGGCTGCAGGTACATCGGCGCG
>JAYTIR010000462.1:0-3742 GCA_043731765.1 Burkholderiales bacterium | reverse complement strand
TCGTCCGCCTGCGCGCCGCCGGCGCACGCTACATCGTCGTCATGAATCTGCCCGACATGGGCCGTACACCCGCCGGTGCAGCCGGTGGTCCGGCAGCCTTCGGAGCGCTGACCGGTTTGTCGGTCCAGGTATTCAATGCGACATTGAACACCGGCCTGAACAACATCGGTTTCGATATTATCCCGGTCAACATCCAGGGGTTTTTCGGCGAGATTCTCGCCAATCCTTCTCTTTACGGATTCACCAATACCACTGGGGTCGCCTGCACCAGCGTCCAGGGCGGCTCGGTCAGTTCGCTGGCCTGCACGCCAAATACGCTGGTCAGCCCAACTGCGCCCAACACGTATCTGTTCGCCGACGGCGTGCATCCCACCACCGCCGCACACAAGCTGACCGCGCAATACATGGCGTCGATCATAGCCGCGCCCGAACAAGTCGGATTGCTTGCCGAAGCGCCGATGGCGATCACCAACGCGCAAGGCCGGCTGATCGAAGCGCGGACCCAGGCGCCGAACGCGGCACCGGGCAAAGTCAGCATCTACGGCGGCTGGGAATTCGGCAAGTCCGACATCGACAGCAGCGCGGCGACCATCGGCAGCTCAGGCGATGTTTCATCGCTGAATGTCGGTGGCGATTTCCAGATCAGCAGCAACCTGCGCGCTGGCGTGCTGTTCGGCTACAGCGAGAACAAAGCCGATTTCGGCGGCAGCACCGGTGGATTCAAGCTCAACGAAACGATGCTCACCACGTACGCGTCGCTGAACCAGGATAACTGGTACGTCGGCGGATCGCTGGGCGCGGGCGACCTGAAATTCAAGGACGTCCACCGTAACATCGAACTGGGACCGACGATCCGCACCGAGCAGGGCAGCACCAAGGGTAACCACATCATCGCGCGGCTGGTCGGCGGCATGAACTTCGGCAGCCCGGTCCTGACGCATGGCCCGATCGCGAGCCTGACCTATCAACAGATCAAGGTGAATGGCTTTGCCGAAAACGGCTCTGCGAGCACGACGATGATCTTTACCGAGCAGACACGCAAATCGTTGATCTCGAGTGTCGGCTACCTCGTTTCGGCGCAGATGGGCGGGAACGTGGGCTTGCGTCCATGGGTGCGCGTCGCGTGGGAAAACGAGCACAAGAACGATGGCCGCGAAGTGCGCGCCAGCCTGGTGACAATGGGCGGAAGTTTCGGCCTGCCCGCGTATAAGGTCGACGACAGCTACGGAAAGGTCGACGTCGGCATCGCCGCGCAATTCACGCCGGCGTTGTCCGCGTTCGTCAACTACAACACGACGTTCAGCCAGGCGAGCCAGAAGAATCAGGCGGTGATGGTGGGGCTGAGGCTGTCGATGTAGAGTGGCTCTTGTCCAGTGAAAAGGCCGCGAGTCTTCGCGGCTTTTTTCTTTCGGTGGTTGGTTTAGCGCACACGTTGGCGGGAAGTCGGAGAGCGGGCTCCCGCCTCGACTGCTCAGTTCCTTCGTGCCAGTTGCGCGTCGATCTGCGCGCGCAGATCCCTCAGGTAGCGCATTCCGGCAATCGCGCGGCTCCCGTACCACGACAGCACCTCACCATCGACCAGCGCGATCCGTTTTGGGATACGCAACGCGCGCGTCAGCTCGTCCGCGTGCTTCTGGCGGAACGCGTACGGCTCGGACGAAAGCAGGATGACATCGGCCGCGTGCCAGGCCGGATCGGCCTCTTCCAGTATTGGATAGCGCGTAGCGCTGGTCGCGGGCAGCGTGTCGAGCTTCGCGCCGGCCAGCATTGACGAGACATAGGTCGAGCGGGCGACGGTGAACCACGGGTCCTTCCAAACAAGGTAGAGGACCTTGAGCGGACGGCTGGCGCGGGTAGCGCGTGCGAGGTCATCACGCGCTTCGGCGTACTGGGCCGCGAGTTCAGCGGATATGCTTTCGCGATCGAATAGCCGTCCGAACTCGCGGTACAGATCCAGGTTATCGTCCGGCGTCAGCGGATGCGTCACGACGATTTCAGGGATATGCGGACGCAATGCTGCGATCGTTTCCTTTTTGTTTTCGTCGATGTTGACGATGAGGTGAGAAGGACGCGTTGCCAACAGCGCGTCGATGTCGACGTCCTTGGTGCCGCCGATTTTCGGAATTCGACGGACTCCGGCGCGCGGGTGGATGCAGAAGCCGGTACGCGCCACGATGCTGCCGCTGAGATCGAGCGTGAACAGGAGTTCGGTGAGGCTTGGGACGAGGGAGGCAATGCGCATCGGGTGAACTGTAATGCGTGGCTAAGCAATCAGGCTTGCCCGGTTTGAGAAGGCCGTGTGCTCCGCTGAACTTATCTCTCGGAGAGGAAGGTCAGTCATCGTGATGCACATGCTCGACCTTGGACTTCCAGGATCTCCGGGCTATGGCTCGCGAAGTAAATTAGCGCTGACTGCCTTCGCGATGGCTTCCTGGCGATTCATCGCGTTCAACTTTCGAAGAACTTTCGAGAAGTGGAAATTGACGGTGCGGGTCTTGATGCCAAGCTTCAAGGCAATATCCGCACTGGTTTGACCATGCGCTGACAGCGAGAGACAGGTCAGTTCCTGTGGGCTCAATGGCTGTGCAGGATGTTCCACGTTCAGGTTCTGGCGGATCTGATTGGACAAGATGTCGCTTAGCAGTCTTTCACGCCCCTCTTGCCGAGCAAACTGTTTCCATTTTTCTGCTTCGCCCTTTCGTCCAAGTGCGGAATAAGAACGATACAGAACGCGGGCCGCATATCGCCGGTTGGAATTCATGACGACCGTCACAGGCTGGGCGAGAACTTCAAGTGCGAGCGCTATCGCAGACCGGAAGTCTTTCTTCGCTTCAAACAGGATCGCCCTGCTGACTCTACAGGTTGCGTCCGTGTGAGGCGTGGCGACAATTCTTTCTTTGAGGGAGTCGGCGCGGTCAAGACACTGCTCCGCTCTCTCTACTTGACCGTTGAATGCAAATGCATCAGCGATGTTCAGATACGGGCTCAATGATGCAGGGACAGTGGCCGATTGCAAGTATCCGAGCAGCAGTTCCGCGTTTTTTAGCGCCGCCGCATGCTTTTCGGTATGTGTTTGGATAAGCACGATGTTGGAGAGTATAGGCAGGGGTAATTCCTTCTCGTCGGCGGCACTTGCGAGCGCAAGTCGCCATGCTTCGATCGATGCGGTGAGGGCCAAGTCCCATTCACCGAGCACTTCGAGGACGACACCAATGTTTCCGAGGATTGTGTACTGTCGCCGGGAATCATTAGTGCCCCTTACCAACTCGTAGGCCTTCATCGCATGCAGAATTGCGGGGTGCGGCTCTTCTTGCGCCCAATAGCACTGCATTGCCGTGTTGTGTAACAGCACCTTGTCTTCTTTGGAAAAGCAGATTTCTGATGACAGCGGCTTCAATGCCAATTCCAGCGCCCGATCCAGATTGCGCCGGGAGATGTGGGGGAGAGCAAGCTGTGAAATCGTCATTGCCTCGCCATACTTGTCGTTTACCAAATAGAAACGTCCAAGTGATTCGGTGAGCAGTATCTCGGCGAGTTCAACTTGTTGTCGGTGTGCGGCAATTCTTCCGCACGTCAGCGCTGCCCAAGCATATGCTCGATGAGAGTCCGTATCGCGTAGCGCTGTGCGAATGAGCATCGCATCGTCATAGACGTTGTCGCGAAAAGGGCTAGCGTTGTCCCATGCCTTGAGAGCGGCGCGTAGGTTTGGGTCCTTTGCTATGCGAGGGTCGTCCATAGATAA
>JAYTIR010000461.1:0-2432 GCA_043731765.1 Burkholderiales bacterium | reverse complement strand
ACGTGCGGGCAATTCCGGCGAAGCCATCTCGTTCGTTGCGCCGGACGAAGAGAAATATCTGGTCGAGATCGAACGGATGTTGAAGAAGAAAGTGTCCGTCGAGTCCGTGGACGGATTCGATCCCGCCACGGCCCGTGCGCCATTGCGCGAACGCGGGGAACGTGCGCCGCGTGGCGAACGTCGTCCGGCCGCAAGGACCGAGGCGGCGCGTCCTGCCGTTGCAGCGCCCGCAGAGCATGGCGATGTTGCGGGAGTCTCGCGCGTGCGCGATCGCGGTGAAGGCCACCGCGATGACGGGCGCAACGAGCGCGAACGGCAACGCGACGTGGTCTACGCCAACAATCCCGATCAACCCGTGAGCAACCGTCCTGCCGAATCCGCGCATGCGAAGTCGGCATTGATGCATGGATCGGGCGCCCATCGCCATGGTGTCGGCAGGCCGAAGCCCGTTCCCGCTTTGCTGATGAAGCGCCGCACGCCGGAACCCGAGAACGCCTGACGCGAATTCGGGCGGCACTTGCCGGGCGTTCTAACCGCCGAGCCGCCCGAATTGTTCCTTGAGTTTTTCCAGCGTCGCCGTAAATCCCGCGAGCCTCACCCGCTCCTGCTCCACGACCGCCGCCGGCGCGCGCGCGACGAAGCCTTCGTTGCCAAGCTTGGCGTTGGCCCGGACGACTTCGCCATCAATGCGCGCGATTTCCTTGCCGATCCGCTCGCGCTCGGCAACGGGATCGACCTCGATATGCAGCATCAATTTGTACTCGCCGACGACCTGGACGGGCGCGTCCGACGACGGCAACTCGGCCACGATCTGCACGTCCGAGAGCTTCAGCAGTGGCATCAAGTACGGCCCGAATTCCCTCAGCGTGGCCGCATCGCCGGTCGCGATCAGCGGCACCTTCTGCGCGGGCGACAATCCCATTTCGCCGCGCAGCGCCCGGCACGCGTTGACCATGTCCTTCAACAAGGTCATCTTCGCATTCGCCGCCACGTCGACGCGTTCGAAATTGGCCTTGGGAAAAGGTTGCAGCGAAATGGTCTCGCCCGCCTTGCCGGCGAGCGGCGCAAGCGTCTGCCAGAGCTCTTCGGTGATGAAGGGAATGAACGGGTGCGCAAGTCGCAGCGTCGCCTCGAGTTCCCGAACCAGCACTGATCGGGTTCCGCGCGCGGCCGCGGCATCGCCGTCACCTTCGGCACGCTGCAACTGGACCTTGGCCAGCTCGACGTACCAGTCGCAATATTCGTCCCAGACGAATTCGTATAGAGCCCGGGCAGCCAGGTCGAAGCGGTAGTCGTCGATGTTGTCCGCGATGTCGTGCTTGGCCTGCTGCAGCCGGCCGAGCAGCCAGCGATCTACGAAAGTCAGCGTGCGAGGCTGCGACTCGTCCAGCCCGACATCCTTGCCCTCGACGTTCATCAGCACAAAGCGCGTCGCATTCCACAGCTTGTTGCAGAAATTGCGATAGCCCTCGCACCGGTCCATGTCGAAGTTCAGCGTGCGATTGAACGTCGCGAGTGAGGCGAACGTGAAGCGCAGGGCGTCCGCGCCGACCGACGGAATGCCATTCGGGAATTGCTTCCGCGTGCGCCTGGCGATGGTCTCCGCCTGACGCGGGTCCATCATGTTGGACGTGCGCTTCGTGACCAGCGTCTCGAGGTCGATGCCGTCGATCAGGTCGAGCGGATCAAGCACGTTGCCCTTCGACTTCGACATCTTCTGGCCGTGTTCGTCGCGGACCAGCGCGTGGATGTAGACGTCGCGAAACGGAATGCGGCCGGTGAAGTAGGTCGTCGTCATGATCATCCGCGCGACCCAGAAAAAGATGATGTCGAAGCCCGTGACCATCACCGCTGACGGAAGGAAGGTTCGCAGCTCCGGCGTGTCTGCGGGCCAGCCCAGCGTGGAATGGCACCACAGCGCGGACGAGAACCACGTGTCGAGCACATCCTCGTCCTGCTTGAGCGATCCGGGGTCGCGGCCGAGCGTGCCCGCAGCCTTCGCGCGCGCATCGGTTTCGCTGCCCGCGACATAGATGTTGCCCGCGTCGTCATACCACGCCGGAATGCGATGGCCCCACCACAACTGACGCGAAATGCACCAGTCCTGGATGTTGTTGATCCAGTGGTGATAGGTCGACAGCCATTCGCCCGGAACGAAGCGCACGTGTTCGCGTTCCCCGCCGCCCGGCGGCACAACGCCGTTGCCCACCGCCGCGAGACAAAGGTCCTGGATCGTCTTGCCGGGAAAGTACGGATGTGTGGCGGGCGCCGGTGTGGTCATCGCCACGAACCACTGGTCGGTGAGCATCGGTTCGACCACTTCACCGCTGCCGCCGCAGCGCGGCACGACCATCTTGTGCGGCTTTTCCGACACCAGCAATCCCGCAGCGGTCAGGTCGGCCAGCACGGCCTTGCGCGCGGCGTAGCGGTCG
>JAYTIR010000460.1:0-2591 GCA_043731765.1 Burkholderiales bacterium | reverse complement strand
TCCCACAGGCGATTGAGCGCGAGCAGGACGCTGGCGGCATCGGAACTCCCACCGCCCAAGCCGCTGCCCAACGGAATGCGCTTGTCGAGAACAAGGTCGACGCCGTAGCGCGAGCCGCTCGCGGCCTGCAACGCGCGCGCCGCGCGCATGGCGAGATCGCTCTCCTCCGGCACGCCCGCGACGTCGCCCTCGCGACGGATGACGCCGTCGTCGCGCCGGCGGAGCGTTATCGTATCGGCGAGATCGATCAGCGCAATCAGCGATTCCAGCGTGTGGTAACCGTCCGCGCGTCGTCCGGTGACGTGCAGGAACAGATTGACCTTCGCCGGCGCGGGAACGATGAGGCACTTCATGAACCACCGATTGTGCCGTAATCAGGGGCCCAACTGCGCAGCGTTCCATCGGTCCACGACAATGCGAACCTCGACGGGCTCGACGTCGGGATACTTCAATACCAGGCGTGACGGACGCGCGGACGGCGTGTCGTCGGGATAGGCGTAGGCAATTTCCCAGGCTTGTTGGCGCATGACCAGCACACGGCCCTGCGCATCACGTTCGACGGCAGCCGGAGCGCCTGCGCGCGCCACGCCGCGGATCCAGAATGCGAGGTCATCCATCGGAACCGGCGCGCCCAGCAACGCAACCGTCATCGAACTCCAATCGGGATAGGCCTCGGTCGCGCCACCGGGGCGCTCGACCCGCACGCGATCCTTGCTGCCGTCGATGCGCGCGTAGACCTGGCCGAACGGCGAGGCGAAATCGATGCGGTCGCGGCCGGCCTCATGGTTCCACACGAAATTTGCCGCGGCGCCGTCGCTGCCGCGCTTTGCCGACAACCGTCCGTCTATCGAGAACGACTGATCGGCCGTTGGAACCGCCGCCTGCACGGGTCGCGGCGGCGCCGTCATGCAGCCGGAAAGGAAGAGCGTCGTGCACGCGAACGCGATTCCGACGAGCGTGGATGAATTGATCAGGATGCAACGACTCGCGTCGCGCCGGGCGCAGCAATCACTTCGAATAGCGGCGCACCGTTTCGAGCAACACCTCGTTGTCGGGCGTGTTCTGGAGCTGCGACTGCCAGACTTCCTTCGCGCGCGCGGAATCGCCTTTCTTCCACAGCACCTCGCCCAGGTGTGCGGCGATCTCGGCATCGGGGCGTTGCGTCATCGCGCGGCGAAGATATTTTTCCGCATCGTCGAGCTTGCCCAGGCGATACAGCGCCCAGCCCATGCTGTCCAGGATGAAGGGATCCTCGGGTGCTAACTTGTAGGCCCGTTCGATGAGCGCAAAGCCTTCGCTCGTGCGCGGCGTGCGGTCGACCAGCGTGTAGCCCAGCGCGTTGAGCGCCTGCGCATCCCCCGGCTTCAATTCAACGACGCGGCGCAGGCTTGCTTCGGCCTCGTCGATCTTGTCCAGTTTTTCCGCGACCATCGCAGCGTCGTAGAGCAGTTCCGGCGAGTCGGGATGCTCGATGAGCCCCTGCTGAAGTACCGCGTACGCCGCGGCGTTGTCGTTGGCGTCGCGCAGAAGCGCGGCTTCCGCCTGCCGCACCTGCACGCGCTGGTCGATCGTCACTGCGGGCAGGTCTGCCAGGTAACGGCGCGCGTCCGGAATGCGACCCTGCTTCGCCATCATGGCCGCGACGCGGAGCCTGGCGATCCACGCGCGTTGACCTTCGGGCACGGCGAGATAGCGGTCAATGGCTTCCTGGTAACGCCCGGTCTCTTCGGCGACCTGCGCCAGATAGAGGTCCACGACTCCGCCTTCGCCGTAGCCTGCCTTGTGGAGGTCCGTAAACAGCGCTTCCGCGGTGGACCAATCCTTCATCTGCATCGAAATCGCCGCGACGCCGAACTCGAATTCCCTCGCGCTGCGGTCGCCGTCCCAAAGCGACTGGAATATCGCGCGGGCTTCGGCGTAGCGCTTTTGCTCGACGTAGACCTGCGCCAGCGCACCGGCCGCTGCCTTGGCGTCCGGATTGGTGGCGACAAACGGTTTCAGGAAGGCAATGGCCGAGTCAGCGGATCCGCGCGCGAGGATATCGGCCTTGAGCAGCGCCGCGCGCTCCCAGCCGGGCTTCAATTCGAGCGCGCGATCGATTTCGACCAACGCCGGATCGACGCCCTGGCTGGCGGGAATTTCGGCGCTCAAAGCCGCATAGGCGATCGCGAAATGCGCCTCGGGGCTCGCGGGGTACGGCTTGGCGAGCGAACGGACGATGTCGTAGACCTGCCTGCGTTCCGGCTGCTGCGCGAAAAAGCGGTTGATTTGCAGGAATACTTCGCCGACTCCCTGTCCGGAAACGGCCGACTCGCTCAGGAGTTTCTCGAGTCGAGCGCGAATTTCGTCATCGGCGCCACTTTCCGCAATGTCCTTGCCGGATGTGCCGCCGGCGAGCGAGCCCAGGACCTGCTTCGGGCGCGCGGCTTCGGGATCGAGCGCGGCCCAGAGCGTGGCGGACTCCACGGCAAGACTGCGCTGGCGGGAAGCCAGGGCGATTTCCGTGGCGCGCCGCGCCACGCGCGGATCCCGCGATTCGCGCGCGGCCTCGTAATAGGCCTTGGCCGCGAGCGTCAATTCGCCGCGCTGCA
>JAYTIR010000459.1:0-4078 GCA_043731765.1 Burkholderiales bacterium | reverse complement strand
GCTTTTTGCTCGGTCAGGACGAGGAAGCGGTCTTCGGTCACCGGAGTCGTAATGGGCGCGCCTCGTTGCTTCCACTCGGGGATCAGCTCGTTCAGCGCTTTGGGGTCGATGACGGCGCCGGAAAGGATGTGCGCACCGACCTCCGACCCCTTTTCAAGGATGCAGACCGAGGTTTCGCGGTTTTGCGCGGCGGCGAGCTGTTTCAGGCGAATCGCGGCGGACAAGCCCGACGGGCCGCCACCGACAATCACCACGTCGTATTCCATCGCTTCGCGTGCCATGCTTGTCCCCTTGAAGGCCCGACTTTGCCTGATCCGGCCTGACCGCCCATTATAATTGCAGGTTCCTTGCCGTTATCGTCCATCCGTGACTGCCACCGCGACCAAGCTTTGGAATCCGACGCCGGAGCGCATCGGAGAGGCCAATCTCACGGCGTTCGCGGCGAAGGTCGGCGCGCGGCACGGTATCGATGTCACGACCTACGACGCGCTCTGGCGGTGGTCAATCGACCACAAACCAGATTTCTGGCGCGAGATCTGGGATGACGCCGGCGTCATCGGCACGCGGGGCGATACCGTGCTGGTGGATGCCGACCGGATGCCGGGTGCTGCGTGGTTCCCCGATGCCAATCTCAACTTTGCGCAAAATCTGCTCGAGCGCAAACGCGCCGATGACGAAAGCGACGCCCTCGTGTTCTGGGGCGAGGACAAGATCAAGCGCCGCATCTCGCATCTCGAATTGCACGCGCTCGCATCGCGCGCAGCAAAGGCGTTCGAAGCGCAGGGAATCGGGGCCGGCGACCGCATTGCGGCCTTCGTTCCGAACCTGCCCGAAGCCGTCATCGCGATGCTTGGCGCAGTCGCCCGCGGCGCGGTCTGGTCGTCGTGCTCACCGGAGTTCGGTGTGCAGGGCGTGCTGGACCGCTTCGGCCAGACCGAGCCCCGTGTCCTCCTCACCGTCGATGGCTATTTCTACAACGGCAAGGTGATCCCGATCCTCGACAAGGTCGCGGCGATTGTCGCGCGCCTGCCGTCGGTGGAGAAGGTGGTCGTGATCCCGTATCTGCAGCCTGCGCCGGGCGCCTCGGACGATCTTTCGATGGTGCGCAATGGCGTGGCGTGGGATGTCTGGCTGGCGCCGTTCATTCCCGGTCCGATCGACTATGTCGCGCTGCCGTTCGCGCACCCGTTGTACATACTTTATTCGTCGGGGACCACCGGCGTGCCGAAGTGCATCGTGCACACGGCCGGCGGCGTGCTGCTGCAGCACCTCAAGGAGCATCGACTGCATGGCGACGTGAAGCGCGGCGACCGGTTGTTTTTTTTCACGACCTGCGGCTGGGTGATGTGGAACTGGCTGGTCTCGGGTCTGGCGTCCGGTGCGACGCTGCTGCTCTACGACGGCTCGCCCTTCGTGCAGCAGGGCCGCATCCTGTGGAAACTCGCCGCAATCGAGCGGATGACCCATTTCGGCACGTCCGCGAAATTCATCGATGCACAGAAAAAAATCGCGCAGGTGCCGCGCAAGGATTTCGACCTGGCGCCGCTGCGCGTCATGTTCTCGACCGGCAGCCCGCTCAGCCCCGAGAGCTTCGACTACGTTTACCAGTGCGTGAAGCAGGATATCTGCCTGTCGTCGATTTCAGGCGGCACCGACATCGCGTCGTGTTTCTCGCTCGGCGCGCCGACGTTGCCCGTGTGGCGTGGCGAGCTGCAGTGCCGCGGCCTCGGCATGGACGTCGACATCTACGACGACGCGGGACAGCCGGTCACGGGTGCCAAGGGCGAACTCGTCTGCAAGTCGCCGTTTCCGGCAATGCCCGCCGGATTCTGGAACGACCCCGACGGCGCGCAGTATCGCGCGACCTATTTCGAGCGCTATCCCGGCGTCTGGCGCCAGGGTGACTGGGCCGAATTGACGGAGCACGGCGGCATGGTGATCTACGGGCGCTCCGACGCGACGCTCAATCCCGGCGGCGTGCGCATGGGCACGGCCGAGATCTATCAGCAGGTCGAGCCCATGACCGAGATTGTCGAAAGCCTGGTGATCGGGCAGACGTGGCCACCGGGCGAGTGCAGCGATGTGCGCGTCGTGCTGTTCGTGAAGTTGCAGGAAGGACTGACCCTCGACGATGCGCTGGCGGAACGCATCCGGCAGACGATCAGGACGAACACGACGCCGCGCCACGTGCCGGCGAAGATCCTGCAGGTGACGGACCTTCCGCGGACGCGCAGCGGAAAGATCATGGAACTCGCCGTTTGCGACGTGGTGCACGGTCGCGACGTGCGCAATATCGAAGCGCTGTCCAATCCGGAGGCGCTCGCGCAATATCGGGACCGGGAAGAACTCAAGAGTTGAGGCTTTGAGAGCGTTCACCGTGGTTCAAGATTTTTAATTTCATGCAAGGTTTGACAAGAACGGAATCCCATGCTGATCGATGCCGAACGTTCCGCACTCCTCGTGGTCGACCTGCAGACAAAGCTGGTTCCCGCGCTTGCGGACCATGAGCGGGTGGTTGCGAATATTGTCTGGCTGATCCGGATCGCGCAGAAAATCGGCGTCCCCGTCGCGGCCACGGAGCATTACGCGAAAGGCCTGGGACCGCTGGTGCCGAAGGTGCGCAAGCTTTTGCCGTCAAGTGCGATCGTCGCCAAGAACCACTTTTCGGCGGTCGCGGCGCAATGCCTCACGCGATTGCCGGGCCACGACCGGGCGCAGTTCGTGGTTGTCGGCGCCGAGGCGCATGTGTGCGTGCTGCAGACTTCCCTCGAGTTGCTCGAGGACGGCAAGGAAGTCTATGTGGTCGCGGACGCAATTGCGTCGCGCCGTTCGGCGGACCGCGAAATTGCACTGACGCGCATGCGCGACGAAGGCATCCGGGTCGTCACGCGGGAAATGGTCGTATTTGAATGGCTGGGCGAGGCGGCGACCCCGCTGTTCAGCGAAGTCAACAAGGAATTCTTTAAATGAGTTTCAAATGAGGTGCTGCGCATGAGTTTTCTGGCGGTCCTGGCCGCGCTCGGCCTCGAGCAATGGCGGGCATTCGCGTGGCGTGCGGGCGTCGAGCGCGCATTCGTCCGTTACGCGCGCTGGATCGAGCGCCGGTGGAACGGCGGGACGGCGCAGCATGGCTGGTTCGCGCTGATTGCCGCGATCGCCCCGCCGGTGCTGGTCGTGGAAGCCGTGTTCCTTGCTACCTGGCTCGCGCATCCGCTGGTCGGGCTCGTTTTCAATGTATTCGTCCTTTACTTCATGATGGGATTCCGCCGCTTCAGCCACGCGGTGTCCGCCATCATCCATGCGTTCAGGATGAGCGATCTTGCGGAGGCGCGGCGCGCATTGGCGGCGTGGCGCGGCGGCGAGGTGAGCGAACTCACGAGCGAGGACGTCGCCCGGCTTGCGATCGAACGCGGCCTGGTCGATGCCTATCGGCAGGTTTTTGCGGTGATCTTCTGGTTCGTGATTCTGCCCGGCCCGGCGGGCGCAGTTTTCTATCGGGCAATGGCGCTGCTCGCGGAAGAGTGGGGGAAGGCGGCGCCCGGCGTCGAACCTACGCCGGTCACGCAGGCGCGCGACGAATTCGGGCGGCCGGCGCGAATGTTGCTGGCGTTGCTCGACTGGATTCCGGTGCGCCTCACCGCATTGTCGTTCGCGATCGTCGGCGATTTCGAGGACGCGGTGGCCTGCTGGCGCACGCAGGCGCATCAGTGGGCGATACAGGACGGCGGCCCCGCCATGGGCATCCTGCTGGCGAGCGGCGGCGGGGCGCTCGGCGCGCAGCTGGGTGGGCCAATTCCTGTGCTCGTTGGCGAGCCGGACATGCGCGCGGAGCTGGGCACCGGCGAACCGGCCGGGCCGGACATGCTGCCTTCCGCGGTGGGGCTCGTTTGGCGGGCGCTCATTGTCTGGTTGCTGGTGATCCTGCTGATCACCGTTGCCTATATCGTGCCCTGACCGGACCCTGCTCCCGCCGTTGCTACCGCGCAGGATCGCGGATCGCCCGCGCCTCCCGGATCATCGCGTGGAGTAGGGCAACGCGATGCGGCGCGACCACGCCACGTTCAACGGCTGACTGAAT
>JAYTIR010000458.1:0-1670 GCA_043731765.1 Burkholderiales bacterium | reverse complement strand
GCGGAAATCGTGATGACCGAACTGCACGCTGGCGGCAAGTTCGACAACAACAGCTACAAGGTGGCCGGGGGCCTGCATGGTGTCGGCGTATCCGTCGTTAACGCGCTGTCCAACTGGCTCAAGCTCAAGATCTGGCGCGACGGAAAATTTCACCAGATGGAATTCCGCCGCGGCGTGGCCGTGGCGCCGTTGGTTGTTGTAGGCCCGAGCGACCGGCGCGGAACCGAAGTCCATTTCATGGCTTCGTCCGAAACGTTCAACAACATCGAGTACCACTTCGAGATCCTCGCCAAGCGCATCCGCGAACTCTCGTTCCTCAACAACGGCACCAAGATCGAGTTGGTCGACCAGCGCGACGGCAAGAGCGAGAACTTCGCCTACTCGGGTGGCGTGAGGGGCTTCGTCGAATACATGAACCGCGCGAAGGCGGTGCTGCACCCGAAGATCTTCCATGCCGTTGGCGAAAAGGAAGGCGTGATCGTCGAAGTCGCCATGCAGTGGAACGACTCCTACGCCGAGAACGTCCAGTGCTTCACCAACAACATTCCGCAGCGCGACGGCGGCACCCACTTGACGGGCCTGCGCCAGGCGATGACGCGCACGCTCAACAGCTACATCGAAAAAGAAGAAGTCGCGAAAAAAGCCAAAGTTGAAACCACCGGTGACGACATGCGCGAAGGCCTGTGCTGCGTGCTGTCGGTGAAAGTTCCCGAGCCCAAGTTTTCGTCGCAGACCAAGGACAAGCTCGTCTCGTCCGAAGTGCAGCCCATCGTGCAGGAAGTGGTGTCGGCCAAGCTGTCCGAGTTCCTGCTGGAGCAACCTGCGGACGCGAAGATCATCTGCTCGAAGATCGTCGACGCGGCACGCGCACGCGAAGCCGCGCGCAAGGCACGCGATCTCACCCGCCGCAAGGGTGTGCTCGACGGCATGGGTCTGCCCGGCAAGCTCGCGGATTGCCAGGAGCGCGACCCGGCGTTATGCGAGATCTATTTAGTCGAGGGCGATTCCGCCGGCGGTTCGGCCAAGCAGGGCCGCGATCGCAAATTCCAGGCGATCCTCCCGCTGCGGGGAAAAATTCTCAACGTCGAGCGCGCGCGATTCGAGAAACTCGTCTCGTCGCAGGAAATCGTCACGCTGATCACAGCACTTGGCACGGGCTTCGGCAAGCCGGCCGGCGACAAGGAGGACAAGGACGCCTTCAACGCCGACAAACTGCGCTACCACCGCATCATCATCATGACCGACGCCGATGTCGACGGTTCGCATATCCGCACATTGCTGCTCACGTTCTTTTATCGGCAGATGCCCGAACTGGTCGAACGCGGCCACATCTACATCGCGCAACCGCCGCTGTACAAGGCCAAGCAGGGCAAGGAAGAGGTCTACCTGAAGGACGACCACGAGTTGAAGCAACACCTGCTCAAGTTCGCGCTGAAGGGCGCCGAACTTACACCGGGCGCCGGCCGGCCTCCGCTCGCCGCGGACACGTTCGCCAACGTCGCGCGAGAGTTCCTGCTGGCCGAAGCGGTCATCGAGCGCGTCGCGCGCCTCACCGATTCGCAGGGATTGCACGCGATGCTGAACGGCGTACGCGTGGACCTGACGTCCGAGGGCGCCGCGCATCGGAGCGCACAGGCGTTGCAGGAGGCAATCGGCGAAGCGGACGTTAC
>JAYTIR010000457.1:0-5737 GCA_043731765.1 Burkholderiales bacterium | reverse complement strand
CGTTTTCACGACGATCCCGACTCCGCCTTTCGCGGCTGGAACGACATCTGGCTCGACCCCGCCTTTCGCGCGTGGAACATCGAGGACTGCCTGCCGCGTATCCGCTGTCCGCTGTTGGCCGTGCAGGGCGAGGACGACGAATATGGAACAATGGCGCAGGTCGACGCGATCGCCCGGCTTGTCCCCCACGCCCGCTTGCTCAAGGTACCGGCATGCGGGCATTCGCCGCACCGCGACCAGCCTGCGGCGGTTACGGAGGCCGTAGTGTCCTTCTTGCACGAACACGAGCCCGTTCGCCCCGCCATGGCGATGCGGAGATGATTCTGACGGGCGTGCGACCGACATGCGGCGACTGTGCTTCGCAGCGCGGGCGCGTTGCGGTATGGTTCGGGTCACGCGACTAAGAACGCGGCAAGGACGGGCGAGCCGAACCCGTCCGGCGTCACGACAAGATTTCGATTCCCGAGGAGATGAACATGCGCAAGTCCCGACTGTTGACACTGCTGGCGGCCGCGTTGGCCCTGGCCCTGCCGGCCCTCCCTGCCGTAGCACAAGCGCCCGGCAAACTGAAGATCGGCTTCATGCTTCCCTACACCGGCACCTTCGCCGCGCTGGGGACATCGATCGAGAATGGCTTTCGCCTCTACGTCAACGAGCAGGGCGGCAAGCTGGGCGGCCGCGAGATCGAATACGTGAAGGTTGACGACGAGTCCGAACCGTCCAAGGGAGCGGACAACGTCAACAAGCTCATCAAGCGCGACAACGTGGACGTCGTCGTGGGCACGGTCCACTCCGGCGTGGCGATGGCGATGGCCAAGGTCGCGAAGGAAACCGGCACGCTGCTGGTGGTTCCAAACGCCGGCGCGCAAGCCGTCACCGGTCCGATGTGCGCGCCGAACATTTTCCGTTCGTCGTTTTCGAACTGGCAGCCGGGCTACGCGATGGGCGTGGTCGTGGCCGAGAAGGGCCACAAGAAAGTCATCACGATCACGTGGAAATACGCCGCGGGTGACGAATCGGTCGGCGGGTTCAAGGAAGCGTTCGAGAAAGGTGGCGGGCAAGTCGTGAAGGAGTTGACGTTGCCGTTCCCGAATGTCGAATTCCAGGCGCTGCTTACGGAAATCGCCGCGGCCAAGCCGGATGCGGTGTACACGTTCTTCGCGGGCGGCGGTGCGGTCAAGTTCGTCAAGGACTACGCGGCCGCGGGCCTCAACAAGACGATTCCGCTGTATGGCGCGGGCTTCCTCACCGACGGCACGCTCGAAGCGCAGGGTGATTCCGCGCAGGGTCTGCTGACCACGCTGCACTACGGCGACGGCCTCAACGTGCCCAAGGACAAGACGTTCCGCGCCGCCTATGCCGCGGCCTACAAGATGCCGCCTGATGTCTATGCGGTCCAGGGCTACGATGCCGCGCAACTGCTCGGCATCGGAATGACGGCGGTGAAAGGTGACTTCGCGAAGTCGAAGGAACTGTACGAGGCGATGGGGGCTGCGAAGATCGACAGCCCGCGTGGCATGTTTACCCTCGGCAAGAATCACGACCCCGTGCAGGATATCTATCTGCGCCGCGTCGAAGGCAAGGAAAACAAGGTCATCGGTGTCGCAGTGAAATCATTGGCAGATCCCGGCCGCGGCTGCACGATGTAGTGGTGGACCCGCGGTTGCGTACGCCGCCGCGGGATGCATTGACCAGAAGAGCGGCGCCCATTCGCGTCGCTCTTCGTATTTCGGCCGGCTAGATCACTGACCCCGCATGGACCTCGCAACCTTTCTCGTCCAATGCCTGAACGCTCTGCAGTACGGGCTGCTGCTGTTCCTGGTCGCCAGCGGCCTGACGCTCATCTTCGGCATCATGGGCGTGATCAACCTGGCGCACGGCAGCTTTTACATGATCGGTGCCTACCTCGCTTACGCTCTCGCACCGGTGTTCGGCGGCAACTTCGTCGTTACGTTGCTCGCCGGTCTCGTGCTGGCCGTGATCTTCGGCTACCTCCTGGAGTGGCTGTTCGTTTCGTACCTGTATGAGCGCGACCATCTCCAGCAAGTGTTGATGACCTACGGCCTGATCCTCGTCTTCGAGGAACTGCGCAGCATTCTTGTCGACAACGATGTGCACGGCGTTCCGGTCCCGGCCTGGCTCAACGGCAGCGTGCAATTGGGCGACCTCATGCAATATCCCGTTTATCGGCTCGCGATCTCCGCGGTCTGCCTTGCGGTGGCGGCCGCGCTATACATCGTGATTTCACGCACGCGGCTGGGGATGATGGTTCGCGCCGGCAGTTCGAACCGCGAGATGGTCCAGTCGCTCGGCATCAATATCAAGTTTCTGTATCGCATCGTGTTCGCAGCGGGCGTTGCACTCGCCGTGTTGGCGGGCATGATCGCCGCTCCGGTATCGTCGGTGTATCCGGGCATGGGCGCGCAGGTGCTCATCGTCTGCTTCGTCGTCGTCGTCATCGGCGGCATCGGTTCGGTGCGCGGCGCGTTTCTGGCTTCGCTGCTCGTAGGCATAGTCGACACGTTCGGCAAGGTCCTGTTTCCGCAAGCCGCGGGAATCGCGGTCTATCTGTTGATGGCGGCGATCCTGCTGTGGAAACCCGAAGGCCTGTTCAAGCAGGGATGACCGCGAACATGTTCGCCGCCACCCGCCAATTGTCCGTGCCGCTGATCGTGGTCGCGTTGCTGCTCGCTTTCCCGCTGCTGACGACCGGCTTCTACCTCGAGTTCACATCCAAGGTCATGATCCTGGCGATCTTCGCGCTGTCGCTCGAGTTGCTGGTCGGCGCAACCGGTCTGGTGAGCCTCGGCCACGCCGCGTTTTTCGGCATCGCGGCGTACGCGACGGTCCTGCTGTCGCCCAAGTACGGCGCCGCCAATTTGTTCCTGATCCTGCCTGTGGCGGTCGCGTGCTCGGCGCTGTATGCCTTTGCGGTCGGGGCGCTGTCGCTGCGGACCAAGGGCGTCTACTTCATTATGGTGACGCTCGCCTTCGCGCAGATGGCGTACTACGTGTTTCACGACACGAAGTTGGGCGGCGGCACCGACGGAATCTATCTCGACTTCAAGCCGGAGGTGGCGCTGTTCGGCACGCGCCTCGTCGATCTGGGCAAGCCGGTGATTTTCTACTATCTCGTGCTTGTTTGCCTGGTGCTGGTGTTCCTGTTTCTCGCGGTGCTGCTCCGGAGTCGCTTCGGCCGCGTGCTGGCGGGAATAAAGAGCAACGAACAACGCATGCGCGCGGCCGGCTTCGCGACGTTTACTTACAAATGGGCCGCATTCACGCTGGCTGGCGCGCTGGCCGGTCTCGCCGGATTTCTGGTCGCCGTCAAGGATGGTTTCGTCAATCCGGAAATGCTTTCGTGGCACGAGTCCGGCGCCGTGTTGCTGATGCTGATTCTGGGCGGCATGGGACGCCTGTCGGGCGCGGTGCTGGGTGCCTTCGCGTTCGCGCTGCTGCAATTATTTTTCCAATGGGAGGTGGTATTCGGCAACTTCGCGAAGCATTGGCCGTTGCTGCTCGGTGGCACGATCATCCTGTGCGTGGCGTTCATGCCCAACGGGTTGATTGGAATACCCGGGCAATGGCGGGCGTGGCGCGCTCGCAAGAATTCCGGAGCATCCCGTGGCTGAACGAAACGCGCCCCTGCTGCGAGCGCGAGGCGTCACGCGGCGCTTCGGCGGACTGACCGCGGTATCCGAAGTTTCGCTTGATCTTACGGAAGGCGAGATCCATGCGGTGATCGGCACCAATGGCGCGGGCAAGTCGACTCTGATCAACGTGCTTTCGGGAGAAATCGGAATCACCAAAGGCTCCGTCGAATTGCTGGGACACGACGTCACGAACTGGTCGCAACCCAGACGTGCGCACGCGGGACTGGGGCGAAGCTATCAGCGCACGACGATCTTCCCGCGCTTTTCGGTGTTCGAGAACTGCCGCCTCACCGCGCAGGCCACGCGCCAGGTGCCATGGAACTGGTGGACTGCCGCGGCCGCGTGTCCATTGAGTACTTCATTGGCGCGGGAAGCACTGGACAAGACAGGCTTGTCCGGGCTCGCGGACCGGACCGCCGGATTGCTTTCGCACGGGGAAAAACGGCAACTGGAAATTGCGATGTGCGTCGCCACGAGGCCACGCGTGCTGTTGCTGGACGAGCCGCTCGCCGGAATGGGCCCGGAAGAAACGGATCGCATGCTCGGTTTGTTGTCGGGCCTCAAGGCGGGGCATGCGATTCTCCTGGTCGAGCACGACATGGACGCGGTTTTCCGCGTATCCGATCGCATCACGGTGATGGTCAACGGCGTGGTGATCGCGAGCGGCGTGCCCGCGGCCGTGCGCGCCGATCCGGAAGTGCAGCTGGCCTACCTGGGCGAAGTTCATGTCGACTGAAGAGCCGCTGTTGACCACGCCACCGATGTTGAATGAGTCACCGTTGGTCGATGCGCACGACGTGCACGTGCATTACGGGGAGAGCCACGTGCTGCGCGGCGTTTCGTTGTCGGTGCGCGCCGGCGAGGCCATCGGCCTGCTTGGACGCAATGGCATGGGCAAGACCACGCTGATCCGTACGCTGATGGGCCACGTGCGCGCCTCCAGCGGACACATCGCGATTCGAGGGCAGGATGCGACCCGTACGCCACCTGACCGCGTCGCCCGCTGGGGCCTGGCCTATGTGCCCGAGGGCCGCGCAATATTTCCGAATCTTTCGGTGCGCGAAAATCTGCTCGTTGCGGCGCGTCGAGGCGTCTCCGGCCGCGACGATTGGCCACTCGAGCGCATTCTCGCCACGTTTCCACGGCTGCAGGAACGGCTGGACCACGGCGGGCAACAACTTTCGGGTGGCGAACAGCAGATGCTTGCGATCGGCCGCGCGCTTTCCACCAATCCGGATCTCCTGATCCTCGACGAAGCCACCGAAGGCCTGGCGCCGCTGATCGTGCGCGAGATCTGGCGGATCATCGGCGACATTCGCGGCACCGGCATCGCGTCACTGATTGTCGACCGGAATTTCCGGACCGTTCTCGCCAACACCGATCGCGCGATCATCCTGGAGAAGGGCCGGGTGGCGATGGCGGGCGCTTCGCCGGAGCTTGCCGGTCGGCCCGAAGAACTTGCCGGTTACCTTGGCGTATGACGATTTCGCCGCGAACCATCGAGTGAATTTACGGAACAGGGCACGAGATGGCCATCGAATTTGCGCCGCTGGTGGCGAAATATGGATACGTTGCGGTGTTTGCGGGGGCCATGTTCGAAGGGGAAACGATACTTGCGCTTTCCGGATGGGCCGCGCATCGCGGCTATCTCGACCTGTCACTGTTGATATTGCTGGGGGCACTGGGCGGAGCCGCCGGCGACGTGGTGTATTTCACGCTCGGCCGACGATATGGCGGCGAACTGTTCGCGCGTTTTCCAAAGTTCGCGCCGTCCGTGGCGCGGGTGCAACGCATGATCGAGCGCTTTCCCAACGCAGCCGTGTTCGGGATCCGCTTTTTCTATGGCCTGCGGACCGCCGGACCGGCCATCATCGGTACCACCGCGATTGCATGGCCGCGATTCCTCCTGCTCAACGCGTTGGGTGCCCTGGTGTGGAGCGCGCTCTGGGTGGGCGTCGGCTACGTGCTTGGCGAGGCCGCGCAACGCCTGTTGGGCGACGTCATGCGTGCCGAGCGCAATGTCTTCATCGTTGTGATTGCCGTGGCGGTGATCGTGACCGTCATCCTGCACGTGCGGCGCGGGT
>JAYTIR010000456.1:0-4255 GCA_043731765.1 Burkholderiales bacterium | reverse complement strand
GCCGCGCGCTGCTCTGCCTCGTCCAGTTGCCGGTGGGTGGTGGATGCGGGATGGATCACCAGGGTCTTGGCGTCACCGACGTTGGCCAGGTGCGACAGGAATTGCACGCCCTCGATGAATTTCACTCCCGCTGCAGCACCACCTCGAACCCCGAACGTGAGGATGCCGCTGGCGCCGCGCGGGAGATATCTGCGGGCGAGCGATTCATAGCGGTTGCCAGGCAGCAACGGGTAGTTGACCCATTCGACCGCCGGGTGCGCGGCCAGGTGTTGCGCCACCGCGAGGGCAGATTCGCAATGCCGCGGCATGCGCAGATGCAGCGTCTCGATGCCCTGTAGCAGCAGGAACGCAGACATGGGCGCGAGCGTCGGGCCCAGCGTGCGCATCGTCTCCATCCGCGCCTTCATCGTGAAGCCGAAGTCGCCGAAGGATTCGTGGAAGCGGACCCCGTGGTAGCCGCGCGACGGTTCGGTCATCTGCGGAAAGTTGCCGTTGTCCCACGGAAATTTTCCGGACTCCACCAGGACGCCACCCATCGTGGTGCCATGTCCGCCGAGGTATTTGGTCACCGAGTGGATGACGATGTCCGCGCCGTGTTCGAGGGGCCGGCACAGCCAGGGCGACGCCAGCGTGTTGTCGACGACCAGAGGTATGCCTGCCTCATGCGCGATCTGCGCGATGGCCGACAGGTCCGCCACGTTGAGTTGCGGGTTGCCGATCGTCTCAACGTAGATGGCCTTGGTGTTTCCCTTCACTGCCGGCCGGAAGTTCTCCGGGTCGTCGCTATCCACGAATGTGGTATCGATACCGAACTGGGCAAATGTGACGGCGAATTGCGAAAACGTACCGCCATACAATGCGCGCGACGCGACAATATGGTCGCCGTGACGGCACAACGTGAGCAAAGCCAGCATCTGCGCCGCCATGCCCGTCGCGGCGGCCAGCGCCGCGCGTCCGCCTTCGAGCGCGGCTACGCGTTCCTCGAGGGCCGCGACCGTCGGATTGGAGATGCGCGAATAGACATTGCCGAAGGTCTGCAGGTTGAACAGGCTGGCCGCATGGTCGGCGCTGTCGAACACGAACGAGGTCGTCTGGTAGATCGGCAGCGCGCGCGCGCCCGTCGCCGAGTCCGGTATCTGTCCGGCGTGGAGGCAGAGCGTGTCGAAATCGAATTTATGGTCAGGCATGGGGTCAGGACTTTGACGTTTCCGGCCGCTTCGCGGAAATGATGCCGGTATTGACTCCCGCCCAATGCAACCCGCCGAGAATGCGCGCGTGTTCGATTTTCATGCAGCGGTCCATGACGACATCGAGGCTGGCAGCGCTCGCGATCCGCGCCGCTTCATCGTTGCGGATTCCAAGCTGCATCCACAATACTTTCGCGCCCTTGGCCACAGCCTCGTGCGCGAGCGGCACAATCTCGCCGGACTTGCGAAAGCAATCGACGATGTCGACCGGTCCTGGAATCGCGGCGATCGTCGGGTAGCATTGTTCGCCGAGCACTTCCGTGTAGGTGGGATTGACCGGAATGATCCGGTACCCGTGGTCCTGCATGTATTTCGCCGCGAAATAGCTTGGACGGTACCAGTTGGCGGAGAGTCCGACGACAGCGATGGTGCGCGTTTGCGCGAGGATGCGGCGCAGGCCTGCGATGTCGTCGACTATCGCCATGAAGAGGAACCTTGCGCTACGGTCGCTGCCGCGGGCGCGGCGGCGGCCTTCAACGTGCTCCGGTGCTTGGGCTGCGGATGCCACCCCAGCACAGCCAGCATGAACGCGAAGCCGACGACGTAGGCCAGGGCCACGTGCCATCCACCGCGCACCCAGGCGAACGCGGACCGGGCCGCCGGGAACTGGCTGGCCAGCGCGACCCCCGCCGACGAGCCGAACCAGATCATCGAGCCGCCGAAACCGACGGCATAGGCAAGAAAGCCCCAGTCGTAACCGCCTTGCTTCAGCGCCAGCGCCGTGAGCGGAATGTTGTCGAACACGGCCGAAACGAAGCCCAGTCCGAGCGCCACATGCCATGACGCTTCGGGCAGCTTGTGCACCGGCATCATCGACGCCGCAAGCACCAGCGACAGGAGGAAGACGCTGCCGCGAATCGCGCTCGGCATTTCCTCCCAGTGCGGCCTGCGCAACGGGACGCAGACGAGAAGTGCGAGCCAGACCGCTGCACCGATGAACGGAAAGGTGTCGGATAGCTCGTTGTAGCGAACGTTGACCATGACGTTGACGACAATCGCCGTCAGCAGGATCGCCGCGACGATCGCGACGCGCACCCAGTCCACGGCCACGCTTGCTGCGGCATCCTTGGTGATCGGCGAATGGCGGTGCTGCTGGAACGCCGCCGGAATGCCGAAGATCACCAACGCGAGCCCGGCAGCCGTATACGCTTCCACTACCTGCAGTGGACTGACGCCATCGATCCACATCATCGTGGTGGTGGTGTCGCCAACGACGCTGCCCGAGCCACCGGCGTTCGAGGCGGCGACGATCGCCGCGAGGTACCCGATATGGACCTTGCCGCGAAACACGACGCTGGCGATGGTGCCGCCGATGAGCGCGGCGGCGATGTTGTCGAGGAAGCTCGACAGGACGAAGATCATGATGAGCAGCACGAAGGCGCCCTTCCAGTCGTCCGGCAGGAAGCGCGGAAGGATGGCCGGTACGCGACTAGCCTCGAAGTGCTTGGACAGGAGTGCGAAGCCCAACAACAATCCGAGCAGGTTGGCGAGCAGCACCCATTCGTGGGCGAGATGTGCGACGAGACCGTCAAAGCCTCCGCCCTCGGGAAACGGCGAGTAGAACAACTTGAACAGGGTGATGGTTGCGAGTCCGACCACGGCGACGCGCAGCGTATGGTGGTGAAACAGCGCAACGCCCACCAGCATCAGCCCGAACAGGATGAAATCGACCGGGACGCCTGCGATGACAGGGGGCTCGGGCAGGACGTTGCCGGCGGCGGTTGCGGTGGCGGCGGCAAGGCTCACGGCCAGTCCGGTCAAAAGCAGGGCAATGCGATGCGCGGGGATGCTGCGGCGGTTCATGGAAGGCATCGGAATTTCGGGGTGAGGGGGCGTCGTGGGGCGGAACTGCCGGGTCGGCGACTGGTCCTCAGGGTCCCTTTTGGGGCCTTGTCGGGGAATGCCGCCGGGTGTTGTATGCTGACGCGGATTGTAACCGCGGCTATCCCCTCGCCGCCATTGGGAAAACCGCACGGTTACGGTGGGGGACGCGGCCCCGTGTTGGTCTGCGGTCGCGGCCGGGCCGGGCGGTACCCCGGTAACTGGGAGACTAGCAGGCGCGATCCTTGCTTTATGTACCCTACTGAAGTCGCAAACGGCTGGTTGTGGCCGGCTTGTGGGGGGCAATTCGGACCGCCAAATCGGGTCTGGGAGCTCACCGCGACCGGGCGCACGGTCGTCCGTTAACGAGAAAATGCCCGCGCCATGGCGCTGCCGCGATCGCTTAATCGACTTGAACTAGCCCTTCCGCAAACCCTCGGCGAGCCGGTGGAGCGGGAGGCCTTGGCTGCGCTTTCGCAGCACAAGCTCAATGCGCTGGGCATACCGATCGCGTATGTCGACCGCAACCAGCGCTACCGATTCGCCAACAGGGCGCTGCTCGACTGGCTGGGCAAGCGGGCGAACGAGGTCCTGGGCCTGGAGGTGATCGAGGTCCTTGGCCGCGACGTCTACCAGCTGTACCACGCCTACATCGACGCCGCCCTCTCCGGAGAACGGACGGTTTACGAGCGGCAACTGGTCACTCCCGGCCGGCCATCCTTGTGGATCCGCGTCGACTACTACCCCGACCGAACTGCACAGGGCCACGTCCGCGGCTTCCTCGTCACCTACAGCGACGTCGACAACCTGAAGCGCCTCGAGCTCGAGGCGGGTCAGCGCGAACACCGTTTGCGCCTCGTCACCGACAGTGTCGGCCTGCCGATCCTGTATTTCGACCGTCAGCTGAAATTGCGTTTCGCCAACAAGCCTTTCGGCACGTGGATAGGGGTGCCGGCCGACGATGTGCTCGGGCACGCGCTGAAGGAAGTGCTTCCCGCCGATGCGCTGGCCGAAATGCAGGGCTACATCGAGCGCGCGTTTGCCGGCGCGACGGTGTCGTACGAGCGGCGCGAGCGTCAGCTGTCCGGCGATTCGCGGTGGATGCGCATAACACTCTTCCCCGACCGCGAGGTCGGCGGCCGCGTCGGCGGCGCATTCGCGGTGATGAACGATATCGAGGACGACAT
>JAYTIR010000455.1:0-1791 GCA_043731765.1 Burkholderiales bacterium | reverse complement strand
CAGCGGCCGGCGCGCTCGCCTTCGGAACGCTGACGGCGCTCCAGGATGAAACGGCCCCCACGTTCGCTTCGCTCGCTGCCCCCCGAGGGGGCGCGTCAGTCCCTTGGGGCGGCCCGGCGGGACTGACATGATGCGCCGGCGCCTTTTTTCCTCGCGTGGCAACCGCTACGGCGGCAGCCGCGGCTTCAGTTCGCCGGAAATGCGCAATCCGGAACGTGAACTCTTCCTGTTCCAGCGGCGGCTGGCGGTTGCCGGCGTGCTGGTGCTGCTTGCGTTCGCGGGACTGTTTGCCCGTTTCGTGTACCTGCAGGTGTTCGAGCACGACCATTACCGCACGCTGGCGGAATCGAACCGCATCGCGATCGTCCCCATTGTCCCGAACCGTGGCGTGATCACGGATCGCAATGGCGTTGTCCTCGCGCAGAGCTACTCGGCGTACACGCTGGAACTGACGCCCGCGAAAATCGCGAACCTCGACGCGACGATCGATGAGCTGGCGGAAATCGTCGACGTGCAGCCACGCGACCGCAAGCGGTTCCGCAAGCTGCAGGACGAATCGAAGAACTTCGAAACGCTGCCGTTGCGCACACGCCTGTCGGATGAGGAAGTCGCGCGGTTCGCTGTCAATCGCTACCGCTTTCCCGGCGTGGAAATCAAAGCGCGGCTCTTCCGCCAGTATCCGTACGGCGAGGTCGCCTCGCACGTCGTGGGCTACATCGGGCGCATCAACGACCATGACGTCGAACGAATCGCGAATTGGGACGATGCCGCAAACTACAAGGGCTCCGACTACATGGGAAAGGTCGGCGTCGAGTTGTCCTACGAACGCGAGTTGCATGGCACCACGGGCTGGGAGCAGGTCGAGGTGGACGCGGCCGGGCGCGCCGTGCGCACGCTGTCGCGCACACCGCCATCGTCGGGCAACAACCTGCGCCTGTCGATCGACATCAAGCTGCAGGAAGTCGCCGAGGCGGCCTTTGGCGACCGGCGCGGCGCGTTGGTCGCGATCGATCCCGCGACGGGCGACATCCTGGCCTTTGTCTCCAGGCCCGCATTCGATCCGAATCTCTTTGTCGAGGGCATCGATTCCGCCAACTGGGCGGCGCTCAACGATTCGCCCGACAAGCCCATGCTCAATCGTCCGTTGCGCGGCGCGTATCCGCCGGGTTCGACGATCAAGCCGTATCTGGCACTCGCCGCCCTGACCTCCGGCAAGCGCACACCTCAGCAGACGATCTACGACCCCGGTTTCTATCAGTTGGCCGGCAGTTCGTATCGCTTCCGCGACGACAAACCCGGTGGCCACGGTACGGTCGACATGTACAGATCGATCGTCGTGTCGTGCGACACGTATTACTACACGCTTGCCGGTGAGACCGACATCGACGACACGGCCCGCTTCATGACGCAGCTGGGTTTCGGCCGCGAATCGGGCGTCGACATCGAGGGCGAGCTGACGGGCACGCTGCCGTCGCGGGAGTGGAAGCGCGCACGATTTGCGGACAAGAAGTACCGCGAAGAACATCGCAAGTGGTACCTCGGCGACTCGATTTCCGCCGGCATCGGACAGGGATACAACGCGTTCACGCCAATGCAGCAGGCGCTGGCGATCGCCACCATCGCCAACAACGGCATCGCGTTTGTGCCGCATCTGGTGAAAAGCGTCATCAATCTCAAGACGGGGGAGGAACGGCCGGTTGCGGCGCAGCCTTCGCACACCATTCCGGCAAAACCGGAAGACGTCGCCGTCATCCGCAATGCGCTGGTCGGCGTGAACAAGGAGGGCACGGG
>JAYTIR010000454.1:0-8652 GCA_043731765.1 Burkholderiales bacterium | reverse complement strand
GGCGAATCCGGATCAGGCACTTGGCGACCAAGTGGTGGAGCAAAGTGTTATGGGCGGCATGCTGGCCGCAGGCCAGACAGGCGCCATGCACGTCGCGGGGGCCGCAGTGAAGCCGCTAGGGAAACTGGCACCGGAGAAGGCCGCACCGATCGACCGCACCAACGAGCCGCACGTAGGTTCCATGCCGCTCAACCCGACGGGCCCGGAGGCGAATGTTGCCTCGATGCCGCTGAATCCGAAAGGCCAGAACGAGCCCTTCGTCGTCAATCCGCCCACGATTTCCGCAACTGCTGCAGCCGCCGACAAAGGATTATTGTTCCACGAGGAACCGACGATCAAGACGGCGCCGAACGTCGAATCAGCGAAGGAGCCCGCTCCAGCAAAGGCGTCCGTGGCAGCAGCAGCGGCAGAACCGAAGAATGCACCGATCCCAGCGGCGGACCTGTTGGGGCATGTGGAAGTGGCGGAAAACGTGTCAAGTGAACCGCCGAAAACACCGGAGATTGTCAAGCAGGAGGTTCCGCAACCTGGCCCCGCGCCCGTCGTGCCGCCCAACGTGTCCAACGACAAGCCCGCACCGGGCATCGTCGCCATCCCGACCGACCAAATCAAGACGGACGCCAAGACCTTCCAGTTCCGCAGCGAGGTCAACGACAAGGGCGTCGACGAACGGCTTTCCGGTGTAAAGCAGTGGGATCCGATGAAGGCCGGCACGCTGATCGTGTACGAGAAGGCCAATGGCGAGAAGATCGTTGCCGACGGCCATCACCGCCTCGACCTGGCCAAGCAGCTCGGCGCGCCCACGGTCAATGCTTTCGTACTGCGCGAGAAGGACGGTTACACGCCCGATCAGGTGCGCACCATGGCGGCGATGACCAATATTGCGCAGGGCAACGCCAGCCCGATCGATACGGCCAATATCTTCCGCAACAGCAGCACGCCACCGGATCAGGCGATTGCCGAGGCGGGACTACCGCCCAACGGCGCGCTGGTGAAGCAGGGGCGGGATCTCGCGCGCCTGTCGGATGAAACCTTCGATATGGTGCAGAAGGGCGTGATCAGCCCGCGCGACGGGGCGATCATCGGCAAGACCTTCTCCGACCCGGAACAGCAGCGCGCCGCGCTCAAGGTGTTCGCCAAGACCACGCCGTCCAATGCCGAGGAAGCCGAAATCATCGCGCGCCAGATCAAGGACGCTGGATTTTCACAGCAGACCGCGGAGCAGGGCGGGCTGTTCGGCTCCGAACTCGAGACGGATTCCCTGCTCGGCGAGCGCGCGAAGATCATCAACAACCTCGGGCGCGCGCTGCAAGCCGACGCGGCGCTATTCAAGACGCTGCAGAACAACGCCGGAAAGATCAGCGAAGCGGGCAACAAGCTCAACGAGAAGGGCAATGCGGCGATCGCAGACCGGGCTTCGTTCGCCCGCGAGCAGGTGCTCAACCGCGCCTTTACCGACCCGGAATTGAAGGCCAAACTCGACCAGGCGGCACGCGATTACAAGGCCAACCCGGGCAAACTCGGGAGTATCATTGGCGAACTCAAAGGGGCGATCCGCGATGGCGCGAAAAATGAATCTGAGCAAGGAAGACTGGGCGCGAATCAGGCCGGTGGTACAGGCCGCGGTCAAGTCCAACCGGGACGGGCTCGCCCAGGCCAATCAGCGCGACCGAGCGGGACTGGATCAGCCGCAGGTGCGCAAGCTGGCGCAGCGGGGGCTCAAACTGGCCAAGCCGTAACCACTCCCGCCGTATCGCCCGCAGCAGCCAAAGCCAAGGCCGACCTCGAGGACGCCCTCAACGACCTGGGCGAAATTTTCCGCAAGGTCAGCGGCACCAAGAACCTGATCGAGATCGACGCCAAGGCACTGCTGCCGGTCCTCACGCGTCTGTTCGATGCCGCTTTCCGGCTTGGTTTCGAGAAGTTCAAGGACGCCGCGCGCTTCGCCCTGAATACTATTCGTGAAAAATTCGGCAAAGAAGCCGCCGACTCCATCACGCTCGATCATCTGCAGGGCGCCTACATCGCGATGCGCGGCAACCATCCGGGCGCCGAAACCGCGAAGGCGGTGGCAAATGTGGAATCGCTCGCTGAAATCAACGCGCCTGATGCCGGCAAGAAAACCGGGTTGCTATTAAACGATCGCGTCACTGTCGACGGCAAGCAGGGGGTCATTGCCGGCAGCGACGAAGGCGAGAATACCGTCACGGTGGACACTGGGGGAGGCGAACATTCTCGCGTTAAATCCCACGAAACCATCCTTGACACGTCGCAGGGATTCCCGCGCGATGTGGTGGATGCGATCAATCGCGCCAGCGAAGTCGCGCAGCACTTCAAACCGCACGACGATCATTCCGGCGAGCGCCTTGCCATTCGTACCCGCGCTTTCGGTGCAGCGATGGACCTTGGCGCTCGCATCGGAAACGAGAGCGGCGGTGAAGTGGTGCCGATCCGCAAGGAAAAGAAAATGGTTTTCCTGATGGGCCTTCCGGCCTCGGGGAAATCTTCGGTTGCCAAGGTGCTGCAGCGCGGATTTGGCGCACGCGTGATCGACTCCGATCTGGTCAAGCGCGAATTGCCCGAGTTCGATAACGGCATCGGCGGTCCGGCCCTGCATCTTGAAAGCGTGCTGGTCAAAAACCTGATGATGGAATCCGCCATGTCAGACGGCGAGAACATCCTTTATCCCGGTGTCGGCAAGACGATCAAGTCAATCACCGCTGAGATTTTCGACTTCGCCACCAGGCATGGCTATCAACTTTATGTCGTGCAGGTAGACCTTCCGATCGCCAAGTCTATCGATCGCTCCATCAAGCGTTTCCGTCAGAATGGGCAGTTCGTTCCACCCGACTACATCGCCAGTGTCGGCCAAAGCCCGAACCAGAATTTTGATATAATCAAGTCAGATAGGAGAGTTTCAGGTTATGCGAAATACTCGAACGACGTTCCCCTCGGGCAAAAGCCCCGAAAAGTCGAAGGAACCGACCTCGAGGCTCTTGCGCATGGCCCAGGCGGCGCCGTCGCAGCCGGCGCACCCAACGCCGGATCTGGACAAGATGACCACAGACTACATGGCGAGCCCCCAGTACCAGAAGTCGGCGGCCAAACTGCGGGACACCCTGCAGAAACTCAAGGGCAAGTAAGCCCCACGGTCGACGTCGGCGCGCACGCGGCCGCGACCTCTCCCAAGAACGACCTCGCACAGCCCACCCAGGCACAGAAGGAAGCGGGCAACTATCAAAAGGGACCGCTGCGCTTCCTGAAGCGCGATGTCTCTATCGAAAATCCGGAAGGCTCGCAGCGCAGCAACCTCGACGTTGATCGGCTGGAAGAACTCGCGCGGGACCATTCAGGCACGGTGAACGGCTCCATCCTCGAAAGCGCACTGCGCTTTGCGAAAGAGGGCAACTATATTGCCGCCATCGGCAAACTGAAACGCTCCACCTTCGCCGCTGCGAACGAATTGGCCAAGGGTGCATGGGCCAACGAAATGACGGCGCACTACGGCTATATGCGCCGGACCGTGGGCGGTGATGGCGAGCAGATGGATCTGTACATCAAGCCCGGCACGCCGCTTGACTATGACGGCCCGGTGTTCGTGATCGACCAGAAGAAGATCGGCAACGGCCACTTCGACGAGCACAAGATCATGGCCGGCTACGACAGCCAGGCCGAAGCGGAAGCCGCCTACAAGTCGAACTATTCGAAGGGATGGGACGGCGTCAAAGCCATTACCACGTTCACCGACCCTGAGTTTCAGCACTGGCTCGACCATGGCGACACTACCGCGCAGGCATCGAAGGCCCACGAGGCAAGCGCCAGCGAGACGCTTGCCGACTGGGTGACGAAGCGTCTGCACGATGGCACCAAATTCACGTCGCGCGAACTGTTCGACCATGCCGACAAGGCATTCAAAGGCACGCAGGCGCAAGGTACCTACACACCGAAGGATGCTTACGACGCCATGGAACTTGGCGTCAATCGACACATCCTGCAATCTGGGGTGTCCGATGGCCACGGTCCGAAGACCGCCGTGGAAATTATCAAGCGGCTGGAAAAGATGCTGCAGTTGCTCCCCACGCAGACCAAGCGCACGCAGGAAATGGACGAGTTCCAGCAATTCTCCACGCCGCCGACGCATGCCTATCTGGCCGCCTGGGTGGCGAACATCAAGTCCGGTGAAACCGTCCTCGAGCCGTCCGCCGGCATCGGCGGGCTCGCCGTGTTCGCCAAGAATGCCGGGGCGAATGTGATCGTCAATGAACTGTCGGCACGGCGCGCCGCGGTCTTGAAGACGCTCGGCTTCCGCACCTTCACGGAAAACGCCGAGCAGCTCCACAACATCCTGCCCGACGACGTCAAGCCCACCGTCGTCATTATGAATCCGCCGTTCTCCGCCACCGCCGGACGCATGCAGGGCACGCGCAGCAATGTCAACGGTGCGCAGCACATCGAACAGGCCTTGAAGCGCCTGGAACCCGGTGGCCGGCTGGTGGCGATCGTGGGCGAGGGCATGGCGGCCGACAAACCTGCTTTCAAAGCATGGTGGAAAAGAATCGCCGCGGAATACAATGTGCGCGCGAACATCGGCATCAACGGGGAGTCTTACGCCAAGTACGGCACCACGTTCGATAACCAGATTCTGGTGATCGACAAGACCGGCCCGACCCCGGTGGTGTCCGGATCGGATAAACTGCGCGGAGCCAAGCCCGCGATCGTCACCGGCCAGGTCGAAACCCCTGCCGATGCGGTTAACCTGCTCGAAGGAGTGCGCAATGAGCGCAGTGGATCAAGCGAACAATCTGCCGGTCAGCCAAGCGGCCAAGGCGCAGTTGATCAAACTGGGAATAACGCCCGACCCGGAAACGCTCTACCTCCTGCAACTGGCACAAATGGGGGTGCGCAACAGCCTGTGGAGCCAGCAGGAAAAGTCGAATCTAAGCAGTCTGCTGGACAACCTGCTGGCGGTCGACCCGGTCCAAGCGGTCAAGGCACTGTCGGAAACGGAAGCGGGGGACGTGGCCATCAGCGCCCCGGACCTCAAGGGGCAAAGCCCGCAGGCGGCAGCGCTGTTTCTGGCGAACGAGTTGCGGAGCCTGGCATTGCCGGGGCAACAAGCGCAACCCCTGTAAGCCCGGGCGTCGAAGTCACAGCCAAGGAAGCCGAGAAAGCCAAGGGCGAACTAACCGACGCCGTTTTCGAGGAGTACAAGCCGCAACTGCTGCACATCCCAGGCGCGCGCAAGCACCCGAGCCCGCTGGTGCAGTCCGCGGCGATGGCCTCCGTCCTGCCGCCCATTCCGACCTATCAGCCCAATCTGCCGAAGGACATCGCCAGCCCGAACCCGAAGGGCACCGGCATTTCCGAAGCCGGCATGGAAGCGGTGGTGTACGCCGGCCAGGCGCACCAGCAATTCCTGCACGACGGGTCGCGCCGCGGGTTCTTCATTGGTGATGGCACTGGCACTGGGAAGGGGCGCGAAGTCGCCGGCGTCATCCTCGACAACTGGAACAGCGGGCGCAAGAAGGCCATTTGGGTGTCGGAGAAGCAGGGTTTGATAGAGGACGCCAAGCGCGACCTGCGTGATGTTGGCGGGGATCCGGAAACCCTCTTCAACCAGAACAAGACCAGCGCGCCGAACGACATCAAGAATGGCGATGGAATACTATTCACGACCTATAACACCCTGCGCGGCGCCGAGAAGGCGAACCCGAACGAGAAAAGAAGTCAGAAGATCAAGACGCGCGTGCAGCAGATTCTGGACTGGGCCGGCCCGGACTTCGACGGGGTGATCGCCTTCGACGAGGCGCACAACATGGCCAATGCCGTTGCGCAGAAGGGCAAGCGGGGCATTCAGGCGGCGTCCCTGCAAGCGCTGGCCGGCCTCGAGTTGCAGCGCAAACTGCCCAAGGCGCGCGTGATCTACGTGTCCGCTACTGGGGCAACCGAAGTGTCGAACTTGGCGTATGCCGAGCGTCTTGGATTGTGGGGGCCCGGTACGTCCTTCGCCACGGCCAAGGCCTTCGTCAGCGAAATCGAGCAGGCCGGCGTGTCCGCGATGGAACTCGTGTCGCGCGACATGAAAGCGATGGGCGCGTATATCTCCCGGCAACTGTCATTTGATGGCGTCACCTACGGGCGCATCGAGCATCAATTGACGCCGCTGCAGACCGACGTTTACAACGAGCTCGCCAATGCGTGGCAAACCGTGCTCGGACGGATAAACGAGGCAATGGAAGCCTCCGGATCACATAAGAACGGCATGGCGCGCGCGGCCGCCTTGTCCGCTTTTTGGGGCAACCACCAGCGCTTTTTCAACCAGATCATCACGGCAATGCAAATGCCTTCCGTGATCGAGCAGATGCACAAGGATCTGGAAAAGGGCGACGCCCCCGTGCTGCAGATGGTCAACACCAACGAGGCCACCCAGGCCCGCCAGCTTGCCGGCATGAAGGAGGGCGACATCCTCGAAGACCTCGACCTCACGCCGCGCGACCAGTTGATGCAGTACATCGCCAACGGCTTCCCGGTGCAGCAGTACGAGGAATACACGGACGAGGAAGGCAACCTGCGCAGCCGTCCCGTGGTCGATGCGGCCGGCAATCCGGTATTCAACCGGGAGGCGATCGCCATGCGCGAACGGCTCCTGCAGACCTTGCGCGACATCCGTGTACCCGATGGCCCGCTCGAAATGCTGCTCAACACCTTCGGCGCCGACAAGGTCGCGGAAGTCACTGGGCGCAAGGAGCGCGTCTACCGCGGCGTCAACGATGCCGGCGAGCCGGTCATGGTGCGCGAGAAACGCGGCAAAGCCGCCGCGGCCGCTGATGCGGAAGCCTTCATCAACGACAAGAAGCGGATTCTCATTTTCTCGGACGCTGGCGGTACCGGATTCTCGTATCACGCGGACCTTTCGAAGCCCAACCAACGCCACCGCAGCCATTACCTCGTACAACCGGGCTGGCGCGCGGACAAGGCGGTCCAAGGTTTGGGCCGCACGCACCGAACGAATCAAGCCTCCGCTCCCCACGTCTGGCTACCGACCACGAACCTGAAAGCGCAAAAGCGGTTCATTTCCTCGATCGCGCGTCGGCTGGATCAACTGGGCGCGCTGACCAAGGGGCAGCGGCAAGCCGCCTCGCAAGGCATCTTCCAGGCCAAGGACAACCTGGAAAGCACCTACGCCTACGCAGCCGTGCGCCAGTTGTTCCTCGACCTGCATCACGGGCGCGTGGAGGGCATGACGTTCAGGGAAATGGAGAATGCGCTCGGACTGAATGGGTTGGTCAATAAGGAAACCGGCGCGCTCAACGAGGACAAACTGCCCGGCGTGCCGCAATTCCTGAATCGGTTGCTCTCGCTCACCACGGACATGCAGGACAAGGTGTTCGATATGTTCTTCCATCGCATGGAAGGGCTGATCGAAGTCGCGGCGCAGCACGGCACCCTCGACATGGGCCTGCAAACGCTCAAGGCGTTGAAGGTGCGCAAACTCAGCGACGACATCGTGCACACCGAGAAGCAAAGCGGTGCGCAGACCCGTCATGTCCAACTGGAAACAACGCACGAAACCCCGATCACACCGCTCGCGCATGTGATGGCCATGCTCAAGGGCAACGATCATCTGAGTACCGTCGGATTCTACGAGCGCATCGGGGAAGGCGCGCGCGCAGGCGAGCCCTTTGTCGTGGTGTCGGCCGGCACGAATACCGACGAGCAGGGCAACGTCACCAAGGCGTTGCGCGCGTACACGCCGCAAGGGGTGCATTACGGGCTCAAGGAAGAAGCCTTCGACAAGGACCGCGCCAAGGTACTTGATACGGGCGAACTGAAAGACTCCTGGGCAGCTGCGATCGAGAAGGCGCCCAAGACCTACACCAAGACTGACCACTTGTTTACCGGGGCGATCCTGCCGGTGTGGGACCGCATGGACTCGGACAGCGTGCAGGTAGTGCGGACGGTCACCGAGGATGGCGAACGTCTGCTCGGCCGTTGGGTGCCACCCAAGCAGGTCAATGAGATCCTGAAGAACCTCGGCCAGTCGCCGGTCGCCAAGATGACGCCGCAGCAAGTGCACGATGCGATCGTCAAGGATGGGCTCACCGCGAAACTGGCCAACGGCTGGACCTTGAAGCGCGTCAAGGTCGCCAACGACAACCGCATCGAGGTCGATACCAAGTCGACCTACCCGAGCAGCGCCACCATGCAGGAGATCCGCGGGTATGGCGGCTTCGTGGAGCGCATCGCCTTCAACGAACGGCTGTTCATGCCCACGGATAACATCGACGCCCTGGGTAAACTCATGGACACCCGCCCGGTGGCGGACATCCTGGGCAAGAAACCGGACGAGGCGGCATTTTCGCGCGGGACCGGCCAAGGCATGGGGGCGGACGACGTCAATGCCGTTATCGCGCCCATCAAGGCAGCCGCTAAAAATCTACCGCCGATTCATGTCGTCGCCAATCCGGAAGTGCCCGGCGTACCGAAGGCACTCCGCGAGCAGATCAAAGCGCAAGGCGCAGAAGGCGATGTTGCCGGCGCGTTCCATGAAGGTGAAATATGGCTGTTTCACGACTTCATCCGCGACCCGGAGCACGCTCAATTCGTTCTGCTACATGAGTTGACGCACTTTGGCCTGCACGGCGTTTTCGG
>JAYTIR010000453.1:0-3329 GCA_043731765.1 Burkholderiales bacterium | reverse complement strand
CACGTCGTCCTTCGAAAACGCGCCCGCAGCGACGCCATCCAGCACACTCGCGAGTACCGGCGACGCGGCGATTGCCGCGCCCGCATCGAGTCCCGAATTTGCGTCGAGTCCCGAATTTGCATTTAGTCTATTTCGCCGGCGCAGGTCGACCTCTTCGGAAGTGAGTCCGAAAAGGAAGAAGTTGTCCGCGCCCACGCGCTCGCGAATCTCGATGTTAGCGCCGTCGAGGGTGCCGATGGTCAGCGCGCCGTTGAGTGCCAGTTTCATGTTGCCGGTGCCGGAGGCCTCCATGCCCGCCGTCGAAATCTGTTCGGAAAGGTCTGCCGCCGGGATGATCATTTCGGCCAGGCTCACGTTGTAGTTCGGCAGGAATATCACCTTGAGCAGTCCGCGCACTGCCGGGTCGGCGTTGACGACTTGCGCGACGTCGTTGATGAGCTTGATGATGAGCTTCGCCTGCCGGTAGCCGGCCGCGGCCTTGCCCGCGAAGATCTTGACGCGCGGCACCCAGTCCCGCGCCGGGTCCGCGCGCATCGCCTCAAAGAGCGAGATCGTCTCGAGGATGTTGAGCAACTGCCGCTTGTATTCGTGGATGCGCTTGACGTGCACGTCGAACAGCGCATCCGGATCGAGGCTCACGCCCACGCGCTCGACGACGAGGCGCGCGAGCGCCACCTTGTTCGTGCGGCGCACGGCGGCGAAGCGCTCGCGCAGCGCGGCATCCTGCGCCATCGGCGCGAGCGCTTCGAGGGCGTTTGCATCGTCCAGAACTCGCGGCCCGATCGCGTCGACGATGAGCTGCGTGAGTCCCGGGTTCGCCTGGTGCAGCCAGCGCCTGAACGTGATGCCGTTGGTCTTGTTGACGATGCGGTCCGGAAAGATCGCGTGCAGATCACGGAAAACCGTGCGGCGCATGAGGTCGGTGTGCAAAGCCGACACGCCGTTGACGCGATGCGAGCCGAGATAGGCGAGATGCCCCATCCGCACGTGAGACCCGTGATTCCCGGCGACCAGCGAGACCGAGTTCAGGAGCCCGGGATCGACGCGACCCTCGGCGCGCCGCGCATCGAGGTGGCGCGCATTGATTTCATGGATGATCTGCATGTGCCGCGGGAGCACCTGCTCGAGCAACGGCACCGGCCAGGTCTCGAGCGCTTCCGGCAGCAGCGTGTGGTTGGTGTAGTTGAACACGGCCGTCGTGATGGACCACGCGCGATCCCATGGCATGCCGTACTCGTCGACCAGAAGGCGCATGAGTTCCGGTACCGCGATGGCCGGATGCGTATCGTTGAGCTGAATGGCGGCGTGGTCCGCGAGCGACGAAAGCTCGCCGTGTTGCTGCTTGTGCCGGCGGACCAGATCCTGCAACGAGGCCGAAGCAAAGAAGTATTCCTGGCGCAGCCGGAGGTCCGCGCCGGCCGGTGTGTCGTCATTCGGGTAGAGGACGCGGGAGATCGCTTCGAGCCGGACGCGATCGGCCAGCGCGCCCACGTGGTCGCCGCGGTTGAAATCTTCGAGAGAAATCGGATCGGCGGCCCGCGCCGACCACAGCCGCAACGTGTTCACGTGTCGTCCACGCCACCCCGTGATCGGCGTGTCGAATGCCACCGCGGTGACACTTTCCTCAGGATGCCAGACCTGGCCGGTCGTTCCATCCCGGTGGACCACCTCGTCCACGTTGCCGCCGAAGGCCACCGTGTACACAACACCCGGCCGCTCGAACTCCCACGGATTGCCGAAGGACAACCACTCCTCCGGCAGTTCGTGTTGCCAGCCATCCTTCACGACCTGCCGGAAAATGCCGTGGTCGTAGCGAATGCCGTACCCGTGCGCCGGAATTCCCAGCGACGCCATGCTCTCCATGAAACACGCGGCGAGACGGCCAAGACCACCGTTGCCCAGCGCCGCGTCCGGCTCGAGCCTGCACAACCGGTCGAGATCGACGCCGAGCGGGTCGAGGGCTTCGCGCACGGTCGAGGTGAGCCCCAGGTTCGACATCGCGTCGATCAGCAGGCGGCCGATGAGGAATTCGAGCGAAAAATAATAGACGCGCTTGCGGCCTTCGCGGTTCGTCGCGCGCGCCGAATGGTGCCAGCGGTCGACGATGCGGTCGCGCACCGCCATGGCCGTGGCCATGAACCAGTCGTGTTCGAGCGCATGACTCCGATCCTTGCCCACCATGTACGTGAGCTTTCCGAGGATCGCGGCGCGCATTTCCTCGGCAGAGTCGAGATCAGGCGTGGTCGCCGGCGGTGCGCGGTCCACGTCCGTGTCGTCGCGGTCGGATGCGATACGGGTGCGGTCGGAGTGCGCCACTGTCAAAAGTCCTCATGATCCGGGGTCGGCCCCATAGCGTAACAGCGCGCGGCGAAGATGTCCGGGTTGGCGTCGAATCGCAGCCGCCGTGAGATGCGCCGGGACACCATCGGCGGTAACATCTCCGAGCGACCAAGGGGCGTTGATCGTGTCCAGGAAAATTCAGCATGAATCGCGGGCATGCCTCCGGTCAGCCGGCATCATTGCACCATTGATCGCCTCGATGATCCTGGCGACTCCCGCTCGCGCGCAGCAAACGCAGGTGCAGCGTGGTGAATATCTCGCGCGCGGATGTCGATGCCATCTTCGCGTACATGAAAACGGTCAAGCCCCTGCGCAACAAGGTGACCATCAACCATCTGTACTTCCCGTTTGACCAGCGCTGGTCGATGGCCGCGTGGCGCGAGCTCTACTTCACCGAAGGCGCGTACAAACCAGACTTGGGCAAATCGGCCTCGTGGAATCGTGGCGCCTACAAAGGCAAGACGACCACGTTGGGACCCATGGCCGAGGTCGTGCAGAACAGTCTCAGTTTCCTGACCGACGCGGACCTGAAGGCGATGGCGGAATGTTTGCGGGCCGCGCCAACTGATCTAGAAATGGACGATCACGGCCGTCCGGTCGTCCGCGCGCATCCGCTCCGAGCTGCCCTTCACCGATGGATAGCGCCCGATTTTTTCCGGGTCGACGCGCTCCACTTCGGCGAAGGCGGCTTCCCAATCGTCGAGAGCAGGTGCTGCGCCCGGCTTGAAATAGCCATCGGTGAACAGTTCGATCGAGCGGACCGCCGCGCGCGGGCGGTCGATCACGCGCACCAGCGGCAGCGGAATCTCGAATCCGTCGAGCACTCCGTAGCTCAACGGGCTCGCCGTGTTGTTCGCGAACTGCGCCTGCCCGCTGATGCCTGCGTCGAGCAAAAGCCGGATATCGGCTTCGCGAACCGCAGGAAAACGCGCGTGGCACCAGGCGAGGCTGCGTTCGTACAGCAGCCGGCGCTTCGTCTCGTCCAGCCA
>JAYTIR010000452.1:0-3971 GCA_043731765.1 Burkholderiales bacterium | reverse complement strand
TCCCACCGATGCGCGGCGTGGAGCAGTGCGTAGCGGTCGGCGGCCATGCGGGATCGAAGCGGCCGTGCTTCCTGGTATTTTCGCGTGGGCTACTTGCTGACCCGGGTCGCGGGCGGCAGGCCGCCGACAGTGAAGGCGGACGTCGTGGGATGCAGATCCAGGGGTTCGACCGTGGCCCAGACCCAATCCGGCTGCTGTTCGATCAATCTCCCGTAGCGGATCGGGTTGATCGATTTCGCCGTCATGAGTTTCAGGCGGTTGGCCGGCTGGAATTCGGCGGCCGGCACGATGAGCGATTGCACGCCGGCGTCGGCGTCGCGTTTCCGCAGCGCGAGAAACAGGCCCTGGAAGGAGCGCCCGTTGATCGTCGTCTGTTCGCCATCCACGGAATAGTCGGTGTCCGCGCTCTTGCGCTGTTCGACCAAATCGACACCGACCAGCGTATTGGCGATGACCTGCAGTCCTAACTCCGCGCGATCAGAGGTCAGCCGGCGCATCCGGCGCACGATGCCCAGCGTCCACAACGTTTGGCCGTGCGCACGGATGGCCGCGAGCGTGCCCAGCGTCACGGCATTCGCGGCGCTCATCGGCGCGATCAGTCGAAACCCGGTCTGCGAGACGTCTTTCACTTCCCATGGGCCACCGGGCGCTGCGTACACCGCGAGCCGTCGCCGCGACATGTCGATGCGGCGGTCCCTCTCATTTCGCATGTGGCCGAATACCGCCAGCTCCATCGTGCCACCGAAGCTCTTGCCGGGCTCGAGCAGCGGGATCGGATCGCGCTCTTCCTCCTTCAGGAACGCGCAGATCTTGGCGAAGCCCACGATCGCGTCGACAGTGCCCGCTGCCGCCGTACGCTCGCCGCGTCGCGCAAACGGCTTGAATTCCGGGTCGACCTGCGACGCGAGCTTGGTCATGAGGCCAAGCTGCTCGCTGCGGCGGGGTGTGCGGTCCGACAGAGGCTGGCCCTTGATCTTCTGTTCGAGCACGATGACGTTTTGCATCAGCACCGCATGCAATGGTCGCGTGTCGAGAAACAGCACGCGACCTTCCAGCGGGCCGGGTGCGCGGCGGCGGAATCCCTCGCGCGCGCCCAGGTCGATGTAGAACGACGTCACCGAGGAAGCTTCGAGCGTCAGCCGCAGCGGCGTGCACCATTCATCGAGTTCGCCGGCCACCCACTCCAGGTGCCGCGCCGTCATGTTGCCGGAGTTCATGAGCTGCAGCAGGAGCGTGATCAGGAATTCGTGCTCGATCGTGGTTGTGCTGCCGCCCGTACCCATGACGATTTGCTGGCGGTCGATCTGGCGCGAGCAAGCGAGCGTGAAAAGATCGTGCAGCTCCGCCCATTTTGCGGGAATCCACTGTTCGTACCGGTACAGCCGGATCTTGGCGTCGAGGCCAAGGTGGATGATCTGGCGGGCGACGAGGCCGGGCAGCAACAGTTGCCACTTGGCGCTCTGCGAGTGATCGGAAACTTCACGCGCGAACGATTGGTACGCAAGCAGGAATGCCTGCGTGAGGTCGAACAACGCCGACCACAACTGGTTCTCGATTTTCGAGCTGCGGCTGGAGTGCTCGATGTATTGCGTGGTCAGGGTCTTGCGCAGTCCGGCCGCGCGGCTGTCGGCGAAGAACAATGTCTCGAGTCGCGCCGGCGTGCGCCGGGACGCACTGTCGGCAATGAGCCCGAGTTCGGCCAGGAGCGCCGCATGCAAGGCCAGCGAATCGTTATCCGGAAACGACGCAAACCAGCGCTCGGCCGACTTGATGTCGGCGAGGGGATCACGACTGGTGCTTCCAAATCCGAACATGGCAAGGATCCGCTGGGACGTTGGCCTCGTGTTGAAATGCAAGAACCGGTCCGGACATCGTTCCACGGCGTTCAAGCAATCGTCGCGGTGAAGAAAAACGGCAGCCACTGGCTGCCGTAAATTGCTGCCGGTCAGTCTCCCATCATCCCGCATTGCCGGTTCTTGGGCAAGACGGCCGGCCAACCTTGGCACACATCGTGCATAAACGACTCGTGCAGCACAGCTTGGCCGGCTTGCTATGGATAGGCCAAGGGTGGCGTGTCTGGTATGGCCCCCGGGACTATACTTGTGCAGCACAGACCACACAGTTTAACTGACGCAAAACGAACGGGAACGACGACGATGGGCATCCTGATCAAGGCGCCGAACCGGCGCCGCGAGCCGCAGCTCGCCGCGGTAGGCGCGAACGAAAACCCCGCGGACTTGAGCGGCGCGCTGCATATCCGGGAGGTCGTGCGCATTACCGGCCTGCGCCGCGAACAGCTCTACATGTGGCAGCGGCGATACGGTTTTCCCGCACCCCTGCGCGACGCGTTTGGCGACCGGGTCTATCCGCCCGACCAGTTGGCACGCCTCAAATTGATCAAGCAGTTGCTGTCGGAGGGCTGGCGTGCGGGAGCCGTGGTGCCGCTCGCCGATTCCGCATTGCAGTCCATGCTGGGCCTGGCCGTGGACGTGCCCTCCGCGCTCCCCGCGGAAATCGAGATGTCCGTCCGCCTGCTCGGTCAGCACCGGATCGGCGAAATGCAGAACCACCTGTCGAAGCTGCTCCTGGGGCAGGGCCTGCGCAAGTTCCTCGAGCAGACGCTGATTCCGCTGAACGAGGCCGTTCACGAGCGTGTTGTCCGCGGCGAAATGCAGAACTATCAGGAATTGCGCTTCGCGGACCTGGCGCAACGGCTGTTGCGCGATGTGACGCGTCTCGTCCGTCCCACGCGCGATGCACGACATGTGCTGCTGGCGACCCCGCCCAACGACCCCAATCAGCTGGGTCTGGCCATCCTCGAACTCCTGTTGTTCACGGAAGGCGTCAACTGCCTGACGCTGGGCGCGGGCGTGCCCGCCCAGGAGATCGCCGGGGCCGCGCGCGCGTACAAGGTTGCGATGGTCGTATTGCTCTTCGATCGCGGGATCTCGGGCAAGATTGCCGGCCAGGAAATCCGCAGTCTGCGCGGAAGCATGCCGGCGGAACTGCCCCTAGTCGTCAGCGGGCGCGCCGTGAATCTGCTGGCCAAGCCGATTGCCGATGCCCACACCGCGGTCGATTTCAGCTCGGTCATGGCGAAGATGCGCACGCTCGGCATCATGCCGACCTCGCCGGTATCGCTGGTAGGCGTGTTGCCGGAACTGCCGCAGCGGGCGTAATCTCGGTCTGGTGACCGACCCTCGCGACGACGAGATCAATGCCGGGAATGGCGGCGCTACCGCTACGCCGCGCCGTTTCCTTTCGCAACGCGCATTCTGGCATTCGGCGGGCATCCTGCTCGCGCTGGCCGTCGCGTGGCTGGTCTTTCGCGCCTACCGGCAGCCGGATTTCCTGATCGATATTGTCAACATGCAGTTGTGTTGAAGCCGCGCAGTGAGCGCCAATCAGGGCTCGTTCAGAAAGTCCTCGAGTTTTCGGCGTTCACGTTTGGTAGGTCTTCCCGGGAAGCGCAGTTGCGAAAATTCGGCGGCACGCCGTTCCAACTGTGCCAACTCGCGCGCCGCGGCGCTTGCTTCCGTTTCGCGGTAAAGCTTCGCGGCTGCGGTGGCGTTGCCGCGACGGTCGGCGAGTGCGGTTACGATGACTTCGCAGACGATTCCCGATTTCCGTATCGAGACCGCTTCCCCGACGCGCATGGCGCGCGCTGGTTTGGCGCGGTCTCCGTTCACGCGTACCTGCCCCGCGTCGATGGCCTGCACGCACAGGCTGCGCGTCTTGTAGAAACGCGCGGCCCACAGCCATTTGTCGAAGCGTACGCGACCGTCATCCGCGTCCTCCGCCTGGATTTCAGCGCGGCTCATCGCGCTTGCTGTCCGGGTTGGCGTAGAACTGCATCCAGTCAGCCGTCTTGTCGGCCTCCGGATAACCTTCGACGCGCAATGCGGCGATCACCCGACCGCGGTCGTCGCGGCTCCGGTTCTGCGACAGCTTGAACTTGGCGTCGATTCGCC
>JAYTIR010000451.1:0-1750 GCA_043731765.1 Burkholderiales bacterium | reverse complement strand
ACCGCGTGTTCGTCACCGTGCAGAAATACGGCAACATGTCCGCCGCAACCGTGCCTGTTGCGCTGGTGGATGCGCTGGAGGAGGGCCGCGTGCGGCCGGGCAACCTGTTGCTCACGCCCGCGTTCGGCGGGGGCCTCACATTCTGCTCGCACGTAATCCGCTGGGGCGATCGGGTGACGCCGCTCGGCCACAGCGATGTCGAATTGCCGCCCTGCGAGCGTTCGGCGCTCGACATGGCCCGCGACTACATGAGCCGCCGCGATCCCAACGGGCGGTCGGCGAAGGGACTGGCAGCGCCGGTCGCCAACGCGATGGCCTGAAACCCGCGAAGATCAGGTGGTGACGAGCTTCCGGTGCGCCTGCACGCTCATCAGGATGCCGAGTCCGATGAACAGGGATACGAGCGCCGTCCCGCCGTACGAGACGAGCGGCAGCGGCACGCCCACGACGGGCAGCAGGCCGCTCACCATGCCCATGTTCACGAAGGCGTAGGTGAAAAACATCAGCGTGATGGCGCCTGCCATCAGGCGCGCGAACAGCGTGGACGCATTGGCCGTGATCACCATTGCGCGGCCGATCAACAGCATGTAGAGCACGAGCAGCAACGCGTTTCCGATCAGTCCGAACTCCTCGCCGAACACCGCGAAAATGAAATCAGTGTGGCGCTCCGGCAGGAAATCGAGGTGCGACTGCGTGCCGTTCAGCCAGCCCTTGCCGATCACGCCGCCGGACCCGATGGCGATCGACGACTGCGTCGAGTGGTAGCCGGCCCCGAGCGGATCCCGGGTCGGGTCGATGAAGGTGAGGATGCGCTCGCGCTGATAGTCGTGCAGGTGCGCCCAGACGTATGGACCCGCAGCTCCGCCCAGCGCCGTGAGCCCGACGATGACCTTCCATGAGAGGCCGGCCAGGTAAAGCACGTAGCAACCCGATGCAGCGATCAGGAGCGCGGTTCCGAGGTCTGGCTGGCGCTTGATGAGGTAGACCGGCATCGCGATCAACACCGCGGCGACGGCGAAATCCTTCCAGTTGATCCGGCCTTCGAATTTCTGAAAGTACCAGGCGAGCATCAAAGGCAGCGCGATCTTCATGAGTTCGGAAGGCTGGAGTCGCGCGACGCCAAAGTTGAGCCAGCGCCGCGAGCCGTTGACCACGACACCGAACAGCGCAACGCCGACGAGCAGCAGGATTCCCAGCACGTACAGCGGGACGGCAGCGCGAGCGAGTTTGTGCGGCGGGATGTTCGCGACGACCCACATCAGCACCAGCGCGAATCCGAACGAAAAGACCTGGGTCGTCATACGCGCGACACTCTGGTCGGTGGCGGAGAAAAGCGTGACGAGCCCCACGCCGACCAACGCCAGCGCGCAGCCAAAGAGAAAATTGTCGATACGGCGCGTGAGTGCCTCCCAGGTGCGGGTCAGGAATTCACTCATCAATCGCTCTCGTCATCGGCTTCTTTGGCGCCTCGGACCGGCGCGGGACCCGGTTCAGCTGCGCCGAGCAGGTGATAGTCGAGTACCTTGCGGGCGATCGGTGCAGCCGCCTGCGCACCGAACCCGCCGTTTTCCACGAGCACCGAAAGGGCGATTCGCGGCTTTTCCGCGGGCGCATACGCGACGAACCATGCATGGTCGCGCAGCCGTTCGTCGACCTTGGAGGCGCTGTATTTTTCCCCTTTCAGCGAGTACAACTGCGCGGTGCCGGTCTTGCCGGCGGAAACGTACTTGGCACCCGCGAAGGCCGTGGC
>JAYTIR010000450.1:0-1548 GCA_043731765.1 Burkholderiales bacterium | reverse complement strand
AACTCCTCGATCTCGTCGAGGATCGCGTCGGCATCGGCTCCCCAAGGCAGATGGTCGGTGCTGGGCAGTTCAACCAGCTTCGCGCCTGCTATGCGCTCGGCCAGGTAACGGCTCGCGCCGACGTTGATGGCCAGGTCTCCGGTGGCGTGGAGAATCAATGTCGGAACGCGAATGACCGGCAGCACGCTGCGGATGTCGATCTCGTAATTCATCCGAGTCAGCGCTGCGGCTGCGCCAGGACTGGCACTCATGCGCAAGTATCGCGCCCACCATTGTCGCGCACGTTCGTCGTGCGCGAAGCTCGGGGCACGAACGTCGAGACCCACCGGGCCGCCCCAATCACGCTGAATCGTCTCGAGAAACTGCTGCTGGACTTCCGCGGAGCGTCCCCACGGATAGTCGGGCGCCGGTTGCAGTCGGGAATAGCTGCCAATCATCACCAGACCCGAGGTTCGCGCCGGATACGTCGCGGCGAAGAGCGCGCACATCACGCCGCCCTCCGAATACCCGCACAGCGCGCCGCGCTCCGAGCCGACGGCATCCATCACGGCACGCACGTCATCCATCCGCGTTTCGAGATTGGGCAGATCCCCCATCCGGTCCGAGAGTCCGGTGCCGCGCTTGTCGAACAGGATGAGCCGGGAAAACGACGCGAGGCGGCGGAGAAATCGGGCGCAGGCAGGCTCTTCCCAAAAGACTTCGACGTTCGACAGCCAGCCGGGGACGAGAATCAGGTCGCGGGGGCCGTCGCCCACGACCTGGTAGGCAATGTTGACGTCGCCACTTTTGGCATAGCGCGTTTCCGGCGTCATGGTGGGCGTCGCTCCAGGAAGAAACGACGGACGAATCCGGTTCGTTGTGGCGTAATGGCAGGGGGACGAGAAGCTGCGACGTCCCGGACTTTGCGGCGATGGATCATTGCATCACCTCGTCCGCGCGCAGCAGCAGCGACTGCGGAATAGTAATCCCGAGCGCCTTGGCGGTCTTCAGGTTGATCACCAGTTCGAACTTGGTCGGCTGCTCGACGGGCAAATCGGCCGGTTTGGCGCCGGCAAGAATCTTCTTCACAAATATCGCTGAGCGCCGAAACTGGTCGCGCTGCACAAAGCCGTAAGTGATCAGGGCGCCGGCGGTAGCCATTTCCCGCACGGTGCTGATTTGGGCAATCCGGTTCCTGAGCGCGAACGCAGTTATGCGCGCGCGTTCGCTCAACAACATCGCGTCGGGCACCCACAGCAACGCGTCGGGCCGACGTTGCGCAATCGCGCTGAACGCAGCGTCGAGGCCTTGCGGCGAGGCCACTTCGACAGCAAAGGCGTCGATTCCGAGTCCGAGTGCCGAAGCACGCAAGTGCTCGAAGAGTTTCGGGCCCGATGGGTTGCCCGGATTGACGAGCACGGCGATGCGCTTCGCCCGCGGAACGACCTCGCGCAGCAGTTGCAGATGCTTGCTCAACACGTCCTCGTTCTGAGTCGACAGCCCGGTGGTGTTGCCCCCGGGCCGCGCATAGCTGGCAATCAGGCCGCTGCCCAGCGGATCGTTGGTGGC
>JAYTIR010000449.1:0-2151 GCA_043731765.1 Burkholderiales bacterium | reverse complement strand
TCGGCATGCGCGCCGCACGGATTGTCGCGCTCGAAGATGAAGCGCTGCCAGTCCGCCGCGCCCGCATCGAGTGCCGGCACCGGCGCGACCTCGCGTCCGTAGGTGAATTCGGATTGGTCGCGCATCCCGCACCACGGGCAATTAAATTGTTGCATCGAATCGAACCCGCAGACGCCGCCCACCGCCTATCACACCCCATAGGATGGGTGGAGCGCAGCGATACCCATCGCACCGGATTGGCGGCCCGCCGTCACCGCGCGGCGCGGCACCCGCGTGTCCCGTCCGACGAGCCATACCGGAATCCGCAGATGGGTATCGCTGCGCTCCTGCCATCCTACGATGACAACGGTGACAACCGCGAAACCGGCGACACGCCGGCACCGTGGGGCGAATTTTTTCCGGTTCGTCCATCAATGCCACTGCGCGGTCGGACCGGCGCCCTTGTCGTCGATCGCGTGCCCGGTCTCGAAGCGCTCCAGCGTATGCGCGCGATTCAATTCGTGCGGCGCATCGTGCGCGATCGTGTGCGCGAATACCCAGCCGGAACCCGGCGTCGCCTTGAAGCCGCCATAGCACCAACCGCCGTTGAGATAGAAATTATCGATCGGCGTTTTGGAAATGATCGGGCTGCCGTCGAGCGTCATGTCCATGATTCCGCCCCAATGCCGCAGCATCCGCACCCGCGACAGGATCGGAAACATCTGCAAGCCCCCGGTTATCGACTCCTCGATGGCCGGCAGGTTGCCCTTCTGCGCATAGCTGGGATAGAAGTCGAGATCGCCGCCCATCACCAGCTCGCCCTTGTCCGACTGGCTGACATAGAAGTGTCCGGCGCCATAGGTAACCACGGTGTCGAGAATCGGCTTCAGCGGTTCCGACACGAACGCCTGCAGTACGTGGCTCTCGATCGGCAGCTTGAGTCCGGCGAGGCCGGCGACGCGGCCCGAATTCCCGGCGACTGCGATGCCGACCTTGCCGGCGCCGATACGCCCGCGCGAGGTTTCCACCGCGACGATCCGGTTGCCTTCGCGCGCGAACCCCCGCACCTCGCAGCCCTGGAGAATGTCGACGCCGAGCGCCGACGCCGCGCGCGCATAGCCCCACGCCACCGCGTCATGACGCGCAGTGCCGCCGCGCCGTTGCATCAGGCCGCCGAGTATCGGGAAGCGCGGGCTGTCGGAGCAATCGAGGTGCGGGATGAAGCGCGCGATTTCCTCGCGCGTCATCCATTCGGCATCGATGCCGTTCAACAGCATCCGGTTGCCGCGACGGAAAAACTGGTCGCGCTGGCCTTCGGTGTGCGCGAGGTTCAACACGCCGCGCGGGCTGAACATCACGTTGTAGTTGAGTTCCTCCGACAACTGATGCCAGAGCTTCAGCGACCATTCGTAGAAATGCGCGTTGTCGTCGAGCATGTAGTTGGAGCGGACGATCGTGGTGTTGCGGCCGGTGTTGCCGCCGCCGATCCAGCCTTTTTCGAGCACCGCGACGTTTTTGATCCCGTGATTCTTTGCCAGGTAGAACGCGGTCGCGAGGCCGTGCCCGCCCCCGCCGACGATCACCACGTCGTAGTGCTTCTTCGGCTCGGGGCTCCGCCATGCTTCGTCCCAGCCGCGATGGCCGGCAAACGCCTGGCGTACAAGAGAAAAGATGGAGTAGCGCATTCTGAGGCGTTTTTTCTGGGCCGATTATAAGTGCATTGCACGATGCCGTCCTGCACCAGAGCGACCATTTCACTTTGTCGTTCCCGCGAACACTCGCCCCGAATGCTTTAGTCGGGGGCGGGAACCCAGGGACTTCAGACGAACGACGCTGGGGTCCCCGCCTTCGCGGGGACGACCGGTACTCGTCACTCACCCACCTGCTGGATCCCCGGCTTCGTGGGGACGACAGGTGCTTGTTCACCCATTTATGCGGGCCTCAACAAGTCCGACCGGCGGCCAACTCGAGATGGCAGGCGATGGTGTGCCGGCCGAACTTCCGCACCGGTGGCGCGGTGGTTTCGCAAATGGCGCCGATCTTGCGCGGGCAGCGGCTCGCAAACACGCAACCGCGGATTTCCTCCGCGGGACTGGGCATCGAACCGCCGAGCACGACGCGGGGCGGACCGGCATCCGGATCGGGCTCCGGCGCCGCAGCGAGCAGCGCGTC
>JAYTIR010000448.1:0-4394 GCA_043731765.1 Burkholderiales bacterium | reverse complement strand
GCAACGCCGATGCGGGCAAGGCGCGCCGCGGTGTCGCGCACGCCGAATCCGCAGTCGATCATGACGCGGGTGGAGTCCGCTTCAACAACGAGGCCGTTGCCCTCGCTGCCGCTACCGATCGAAGCGAATCGCACTATTTGAGCTGGTCTTTGAGCATCGTCAGAATCTTCTCGCTCGTCGCCGTGCGGTCGGGTGCGCCGCCGGGATCCTGCACGCTGACCACGCTGATCAAAGCGGCCTCGGCGACCAGGATCTGGTACTGCTCGGGCTTGTTCTTGTCGTCGGTCTTCCAGAATTGCAGCTTTTCCCAGATGCTTTGCGTGCCGCCCTTGCTGGCACTGTCCGGATCGCCGAACCGGACAAAGTACACGCCACGCGAACGGTCGCGGTCGACGACGGTGAATCCGATGCGGTCGAGCGCCAGTCCGACCCTGCGCCATGCGCGATCGAACTGGTCGTCGACCATGAGCTTGTAGGAGCCGTCCGCGTTCTTTTCGACGCGTGCTTTCTCTGGCGCATTGGCGGCCTGCGCGACCGCAGTGCGCGCCGCGGTTTCGGGTGCGCCGAACTTGATCATGAGCCGGGTCAGCATTTCGGCCTCGGCCTCGGGGCTGGGCGGCACCACCGCCCATACGAACGCGGCCCCCGCGTGGTCGATGGTCGTGGTCGGCACCTGCTCCATCGCGCGCGCGGAAATGAAGATTTCCACGGTACCGGGTTCAACACCACGCTCGATGCGCGTGCGGAACTTGTCGCGCTTGTACGTCCCGCCGAAGAAGTCCGCCACGCTGCCCAACGTGCGCTGCAGGAAGTCCTGCGGGGCATTTGCGCGATTTTCTGCCCAATCGGTTTCCATCACGCCGCTCGCGGGCTGGTCGACAGCGATCGAAAAACCATTTTCCTGCCAGAACGTACGGACGGTGTTCCACGTCTGCTCCGGCGTCGCCTTGACCACCAGCCAGCGCACGTTGCCGCCCCTGACGATCTTGGCTTCCGGGTTGGTTGGGAGCAGGTCGCCACGACCGCTTTTGCCGGCGTTCTGCGCCGCGAGGCCGGACGCCGAATTGACCTGGTAGCGGTCGTCGTAACGCGGCGTGGTGAGGTCCGGCGGCAGCTCGAGCGACGGCGTGCTCGACGCCGACTTGTAGTCGATGCGTTTCGTAAGCGAGATATTGTTGGACGAGCAGCCGGCAACCAGCAGCGCCAGCGAGGCGATCAGGATGGGCATCGGCCCGGACATGCGTGACATGGATTTCATTGTGTGACCTTTTGCGTCAGGCGAGACAGCCCGCTTCGCGCAGCGCGCGGCGGACCGTCTCATGAAACTGCGGCGACAGCGGCACCAGCGGCAGCCGAAGTTCATTGTGGAGGTATCCCATTTCCGAGAGCGCCCATTTGGTTGGGATCGGGTTCGCTTCGATGAACAGTTTACGGTGCAGGTCGAGCAGCCGGTTGTTGCATTCGCGCGCCGCGCGGATGTCCCCGGCCAGCGCAGCGGCGCACATCTGCGCCATCAATTTCGGTGCCACGTTGGCGGTGACTGAAATGACCCCGTGGCCGCCCATCAGGATGAGCGGCAACGCCGTGATGTCCTCGCCGCTGTAGATCGCGAAGTCGCGGTGTCCCGCCAAGGCAAGCGCCTTGATGAGCTCGCTGCCCCGCCCGACGTCGGCCGTGGCATCCTTGATTCCGACAATGCCGGGGACCTCGGCCAGGCGCAACGTGGTCTCGGTGGACAGATCTGCGACCGTGCGGCTCGGAACGTTGTAGAGCACCATCGGCAGCGCCACCTTTTCCGCGATCGCGCGAAAATGCCGATACATCCCCTCTTGCGTGGGCTTGTTGTAGTAGGGGACGACCGACAGGTGGCAATCCGCGCCGACCTTGGCCGCGTATTCGGCGAAATAAATGGCTTCCGCGGTCGAATTGGCGCCGGTGCCGGCTACCACCGGGATGCGGCCAGCCGCGTGTTCGACGGCGGTCTTGATGAGCAGGCAATGCTCATCGGCATTGACCGTCGGCGACTCGCCGGTCGTGCCGACGATCACGATGCCGGACGTGCCGTTCGCAACGTGAAAATCGATGAGCTTGCGCAGCGCAGGCAGGTCGAGTGCACCGCCCTCCCGCATTGGCGTCGCGATTGCGACGAGGCTTCCGGTCAGCATTGATTCAGGCCAGGAAAATCCCGCATTTTACCCCAATGGCGTGGCGCACGCGCCTTGCCCGCTTCGACCGCAGCCGACGGCGCGCGTTCCTCAATTTGCCCGATGCGGTTCCACCACCGGCGGCCAGACCCGCGCGGGCCCGACGGCAGCCAGCCGCTGCAAGACGGCCGGGCGTTCCGCGATGTCCGCCAATCCCTGCTCGAAGGCCACGACCGTCAACGGCTGCGGCGCAGCCATGGCGAGCTCAAGAAGTTCCCCGGTCCGCAACAGGAACGCCGGATTCGATGGTCGCCCAAACGCTTCGTTGCCCTGCGCAAACGTTTCGTACAGCAGCACTCCATCGTCTGCGAGGGCCGCGCGCAGATGAGTAAACAACGGCCGATGCAGATAGTGGCTGACCACGATTGCGTCGAAGCGTTCGCTGGCCAGCGGCCACGGGCTGCCCTCGAGGTCGGCCACTAGGGTATCGATGCCGACGATTCCGGACAAAGTCGCGAGTGCTGTTGCATCGCGGTCGATCGCGATCACGTGCGCCCCCCGCGCTGCGAAGTACAGCGCGTGACGGCCGTAACCGCACGCGAGATCGAGCACGCGCGCGCCCGCGGGGACCAAATGGGCAAAGCGCGCGATCCAGGGTGACGGTTTGAGGTCGTAGTGCGGATACGACGTTGGGTTCATTGGCGAGCAGCCTTGCGCGGCGGCCGGGCTTTCGTTGCGGGCACCCGAACCTGCTTTGCCGGCGCCCGGTCGGCGTGCGTCTGCGCGGCGGCCTCGCGCAGCAGCCAGGCGGCGAATGCTGCGACGTCGGGGCGCTCTTCCGCGTGTTGCGCAGTTATGACGAAATAGCTGCGCGGAGAATCGTAGCGCTTCGGAAACGGCGCGGCCAGTCGGCCATCGCGCAACAACTCGGAGATGAGCGGAACGCGTCCGAGCGCCACGCCCTGCCCGCCCAGCGTGGCCTGGATCACTTGATCGTAGAGCGAGAAGCGCAACGATCCGGCGGGCTTCAGGTTCGGCAAGCCGTTCGACGTCAACCACGCGGGCCAATTGAGCCACGGCATGAATCCACCGGGATCGTCGAGGTGGATGAGCACGTGCCGGGAGAGATCGGAAGGTTGCTTCAATGGTGCTCCGGCGCGTTTGACGAGCGCGGGGCTCGCCACCGGCAGCAGTCGCTCGCCGAAAAGTCGTGCGGCACTGGATGGCGCGCCGGCATCCGCCAGGTAGCGGACGGCCACATCAACGTCGCCGCGCGTCAGGTCGACCATCCGGTCATCCGCGGAGACATAGACCTCGACGGCCGGTTGCGCCGCGCGGAACGACGCGAGGCGTGGAATGAGCCACAACGCGGCGAAGGAAACCGTCGTCGACACCGTGAGGCCGGGTTCTCGCACCAGTCCACGCGCGGATTCGGCGGCGAAGGCAATCTCGCGCAATTGCAGGGATACATTGCGATGGAACGTTGCGCCCGCCGCCGTCAACGCGAGCGCGCGATGCCGGCGCTCGAACAGCGCCACGCCGAGCGCGTCTTCGAGCGCCTTCACCTGCCGCGAGAGCGCCGACTGCGTCAGGAACAGTTCCTCCGCGGCCAGCGTGAACGAGAGCCGCCTTCCCGCGGCCTCGAAGCCGCGCAGAAAGTCGAGCGACGGCAGGCGCCGCAAGGTCTTATGCATTCCTGAAACTCATGCGAGACATTCCGATTGGGCGTTTGAAGGCCCGGTCTACCCATCCCATAATCTGTTGCAAGGCCGCATCAAACAACTGTGCCGGCCCGGCGACAGAGGGCTCATCGAGAGCTCATTTCCCATCGTTGCCAAGGATGCATTCTACGCATGTCAAAGGAGAACCAACATGGCCTGCTTCGAACATGGAACGATGGTCGAACTGAAGACCCGCGAAGCGCTGACATTACCGGATGTGCGTGGCGCGACGCTGCGCGTGGCGCGCGGTACCGTCTGGATCACGCAGGAAAATGATACCCAGGACATCGTGCTGCATTCAGGCGACACATGGACCGTCGAGCGCAATGGCCTGACCATCCTGGAGGCACAAGGCGAGGTCAGCCTTTGCGTCATCGGCCGGCGCATCGAAACGCTGGTTGCCGGGCGCGAGCAAAGGGCGCTGTTCGCGTCGGCAGGAGCGCGGATGCGCAATGCCATCGTGGCGTTCTTCGCCTCACTTTTCACCACGCCAACGCGAAGCGCAGCCCCGTATTACTAGCAGCCCGCC
>JAYTIR010000447.1:0-5570 GCA_043731765.1 Burkholderiales bacterium | reverse complement strand
AAGGGCGACGTCGTGATCGACAAGGACGAGCAGCCGGCCAAGGCGTTGGCGGACAAGATTCCGACCTTGAAGCCGGCGTTCCGCAAGGACGGCACGGTGACCGCGGCCAATTCGAGCTCGATCTCCGACGGCGCGGCCGCATTGGTGTTGATGAAGCGCTCCGATGCCGAGCGGCGCGGATTGCAGCCGCTGGCCGTGATCGTCGCGCACGCGACCCACGCGCAGGAACCTGCGTGGTTTTCGACGGCACCCGTCGGAGCGATCGAAAAACTCTATCAGAAGACCGGTTGGACTTCGAGCGACGTCGACCTGTTCGAAATCAACGAGGCGTTCGCGGTGGTCACGATGGCGGCGATGGTGGAACACAATCTGCCTCACGACCGGGTCAATGTCCACGGCGGCGCCACCGCGCTTGGCCATCCGATCGGCGCGTCCGGCGCGCGGATCATCGTCACCCTGATCGGCGCGCTCAGGAAACACGCGAAAAAACGCGGAGTCGCCGCGCTGTGCATCGGTGGCGGCGAGGCCACGGCCATGGCCATCGAATTGATGTGACTGACGCCATGAGGTTATCCGGCACGGAGATTGGATGATTCCGCTCGACAATCTGGCGCTCTACGCAGTAGCTAGTGTGTTGTTGGCCCTCACGCCGGGACCGAACCTCATGTACCTCATCTCGCGCACGCTGTGCCAGGGGCGCGCGGCCGGTATCGTGTCGCTCGCCGGAACGACCAGCGGGCTGCTGTTCTATGCGCTGGCCGCTGCGTTTGGACTCACGGCAGCGTTCGTGGCGGTTCCGGTGCTGTTCGACGTCGTGCGCTGGGCCGGTGCCGCATACCTGCTCTGGCTCGCATGGGACGCGGTTCGTCCGCGGGGCAGTGGCGGGCTTTTCGCCCTGCGTGACCTGCCACCAGTGACGTCCGCAGCGCTCTTCCGCACCGGCGTGCTCACCAGCATTCTCAATCCAAAGGTCGCGCTGTTCTACCTCGCGCTGTTTCCGCTATTCGTCGATCCCGCGCGCGGCAGCGTGCTGGTGCAGTCGCTGCTATTGGCGGCCGTGCAGATCGCGATCGCCGCCGCCGGTGATCTGTTGTTTGTGCTGGCCGCCGCGCGCGTCGCACGCTGGCTGGCCGAACGTCCGGCATGGGTCACTGCGCAGCGCTGGGTGCTGGGCGGCGTTTTCGGCGCCATTGCCGTCAAGCTGGCACTCGATTCGCGGCGATGATACTGACGGAAGAACAGCAACTCGTCCGCGACACGATGCGCGCGTTCGCGCAAGGCGAGCTCGCGCCGAATGCCGCACGCTGGGATCGCGAGTCGCATTTCCCGCGCGAGGAACTGCGCGCGCTTGGTGCATTGGGCGCGATGGGAATGGTTGTTCCGGACCGCTGGGGTGGCGCGGGAATGGACTATGTGTCACTCGCGGTGGCGCTGGAGGAAATCGCGGCCGGTGACGGGGCGACGTCCACGATCGTCAGCGTGCAGAACTCGGTCGTGTGCGGGCCGATCAACGCCTTCGGCACCGATGCGCAGAAGGAAAAATATCTGAAGCCGCTCGCGCGCGGCGAGTGGCTGGGCTGCTTTTGCCTGACCGAGCCGCATGTCGGATCGGACGCGGGTGCGATTGCCATGCGGGCCGAGCGCCGCGGCGACAGCTTCGTGCTGAACGGCGTGAAACAATTCATCACGACAGGGGCTAATGCCGATGTCGCGGTCGTATTCGCCGTCACCGACAAGGCGGCCGGGAAAAAGGGCATTTCCGGTTTCATCGTCGACACCAAGTCACCCGGCTACGTGGTTATGCGCGTCGAGGAAAAGCTGGGCCAGCATGCCTCCGACACGGCACAGATCCTGTTCGAGGATTGCGAAGTGCCTGTCGCCAACCTGCTCGGCGCGGAAGGCGCGGGATACCGCATCGCGTTGGGCAATCTCGAGGCCGGTCGCATCGGCATCGCCGCGCAGGCGGTGGGCTTGGCGCGCGCCGCACTGGAGGCTGCGGTGACCTACGCCCGCGAGAGGACCAGCTTCGGCAAGCCGATCGCCGAACACCAGGCGGTGAATTTTCGGCTTGCCGACATGGCGGTGCAAATCGAGGCCGCGCGGCAGCTCGTCTGGCATGCGGCCGCGTTGCGCGATGCCGGTTTACCTTGCCTCAAGGAAGCGTCGATGGCGAAGCTTTTCGCCTCCGAAATGGCCGAACGCGTTGCTTCCGACGCGATCCAGATTCATGGCGGCTATGGCTATGTTGCCGACTTTCCCGTCGAGCGCATCTACCGTGACGTGCGCGTGTGCCAGATTTACGAAGGCACGAGCGACATCCAGCGGCTGGTGATCGGCCGCGCCATTTGCGAAAAGCCATGAGCCAGGCCATCGATTTCTATTTCGATTTTTCGTCACCTTACGGATATCTCGCAGCGCAAAAGATCGATGCGCTGGCGGCGAAGTACGACCGCTTCGACCAGCTCGAACGCTGGCTGGCAACCGGAGGATTCTGCAGTGGCTGATTACGTGCTTTACTGTTTTGCGCAGTCCGGCAATGCATACAAGGCGGCCCTGGCGTTGCAGCTGGGCAATGCCGACTGGGAACCGCGATTCGTCGACTATTTCGGTGGCGAGACGCGTACCCGCGAATATCGCGCGCTCAATGTCATGGGCGAGGCGCCGTTGCTCATGCACAAAGGGCTGACGCTGTCCCAGTCGGGAGTCATCCTCGACTACCTTGCGGAAACGCTGGGCCAATTCGGTCCCCGCGATGCTGCGGAGCGGCGCGAGATCCTGCGCTGGATCCTCTTCGACAACCACAAATTGACGAGTTACACGGCAACGCTTCGCTTCATGCGGACATTCACGGAGGCGCCCGATCCCGCGGTGCTCCAGTTCCTTCGCGGTCGCGCCGAAACCGCATGGGGCGTACTCAATGCCCATCTGGCGGGACGCGCGTTCGTCGTCGGCGAGCATCTGACCATCGCGGATTTTTCACTGTGCGGCTACCTTTTCTGGCCGGAGGAGATCGGCGTAGACTGGGGCGCGTATCCGAATATTCGCGACTGGCTTGCGCGGATCGCGGCCATGCCCCGCTTCAAACTTCCCTACGAACTGATGCCCGGCCACCCGCGGCCGGCTCCGTCCTGACGGAACGAACGATGCCCGTCATAGAAACCCGATTGAACGCGCGCGACGCGGCGTTCGCGCAGAATCGCGACGCGATGGCGGCGCTGGTGGCCGACCTGCGCGAAAAAATAGCGGTCATCGAGCAGGGCGGCGGCGCCGCGCCCAACGCCAAACATACCGCGCGCGGCAAGCTCCTGCCGCGCGCGCGGGTGCGGGCGCTGCTCGATCCGGGCAGCCCGTTCCTCGAATTCTCGCAACTCGCGGCGTACGGAATGTACAAGGACAACATCGCCGCGGCCGGCATCATCACCGGCATCGGCCGCGTCAATGGTCGCGAATGCGTCATCGTATGCAACGACGCCACGGTCAAGGGCGGCACGTACTATCCGCTGACGGTGAAAAAACATCTGCGGGCGCAGGACATCGCGCGGGAAAACGGCCTGCCGTGCATCTACCTCGTCGATTCCGGCGGCGCGAATCTGCCCAACCAGTACGACGTGTTTCCGGACCGCGATCACTTCGGGCGCATCTTCTACAATCAGGCGACCATGTCTGCGGAGGGCATTCCCCAGGTCGCCGTGGTCATGGGCTCGTGCACTGCGGGGGGCGCTTATGTGCCCGCGATGTCCGACGAGTCGATCATCGTCAAGGAACAGGGGACGATTTTTCTGGCCGGGCCGCCGCTGGTGAAGGCCGCGACCGGCGAAATCGTCAGCGCGGAGGAATTGGGTGGCGCCGATGTGCATACGCGCGTTTCGGGCGTCGCCGATCACTTTGCCCTGAATGATCACCATGCACTGAATATCGCCCGCAACATCGTCGGCAACCTCAATCGCGTCAAGCAGGTGACGCTCGACGTGCGGCCTCCGGTTGAGCCATTGCATCCCGTGGAGGAGATCTACGGCGTCATCCAGGCCGACATCAAGAAACCCTACGACGTGCGCGAAGTGATCGCCCGCATCGTCGACGGCAGCGAGTTCGACGAGTTCAAGGCGCGGTACGGCGCGACGCTCGTCACGGGCTTTGCGCGCATCTGGGGATATCCGGTCGGCATCGTCGCCAACAACGGCGTCCTTTATTCCGAATCGGCGCAAAAGGGCGCGCACTTCATCGAACTGTGCGCGCAGCGCGGGATTCCGCTTGTCTTCCTGCAGAACATCACGGGGTTCATGGTCGGGCAGAAATATGAGGCCGGAGGCATTGCCAAGGACGGCGCCAAGATGGTGACCGCGGTTTCGTGCGCGCAGGTGCCGAAATTCACGGTGATCATCGGCGGCAGCTACGGCGCGGGCAACTACGGCATGTGCGGCCGCGCGTTCAATCCGCGCTTCCTGTGGATGTGGCCGAACGCGCGAATTTGCGTGATGGGGCCGGAGCAGGCGAGCAGCGTCCTGGCCACGGTCAAGCGCGAGCAGATCGAAAACTCCGGCAAGACCTGGTCCCCCGAGGAGGAGGAGGCGTTCAAGGCACCAGTGCGCGACAAGCTTGCTGCCGAGGCGCATCCCTATTTCGCCAGCGCACGGTTGTGGGACGACGGCGTGATCGACCCTGCCGACACGCGCCGCGTGCTGGGACTTGCGATATCGGCGTCACTCAACAAACCCATCGAAGCAACGAAATTCGGCGTGTTCCGGATGTAGATCGCACAAGGAATCGATGCCCATGCCCCGAAAAAAAGCAGCCTCGCCTTTTGCCTGCGCGACGCTCGACGTGGATTTGCGCAACAACGTCGGCCTGGTGGCGCTCAACCGCCCCGAACTGCACAACGCGTTCAACGAAACGCTGATCGCCGAATTGACGATGGTGCTGCAAGCGCTCGATGCGGATGCCTCCGTGCGCGCCGTGGTCCTGACCGGCCATGGCAAGAGCTTTTGCGCCGGTGCCGATCTCAACTGGATGAAAAAAATGGCCGGCTACGGCCCGGCGGAAAACCTGGCCGATGCGCAGGCGCTGGCGTTGATGCTGCGCACGCTGTACGCCTTAAGCAAGCCGACGGTCGCCTGCGTCAGGGGTGCGGCGATTGGCGGCGGCGTGGGGCTGGTCGCGTGCTGCGACATTGCGGTTGCCGCGCATGACGCGATTTTCTCCTTGTCCGAGGCGAAGCTTGGACTGATTCCCGCCACGATTTCGCCTTACGTGATCGAAGCCATCGGCGCGCGGCAGGCACGGCGCTACTTTCTCACTGCGGAGCGCTTCACCGCCGCGGAAGCCTTCCGGATCGGCCTGGTCCACGACATCGTGCCGGAACCGGAACTCGACGCCCGCATCAACGAATTACTTGGCGCGTTGCTGGTGGCGGGGCCGGTGGCGCAGCTCGAATGCAAGGCGCTGATCCGGGGCGTCGCGCATCGGCCCATCGACGCGGATGTCATTGCCGGGACGGCCGAACACATCGCCGCGGTCCGTTCGTCACCGGAGGGCAAGGAAGGCGTGGCCGCGTTCCTCGGCAAACGAACGGC
>JAYTIR010000446.1:0-9165 GCA_043731765.1 Burkholderiales bacterium | reverse complement strand
CCCTCGCAGCGCGGTTGGTAGGCGGGATCGCTCCGCGCCAGCGTGCGCGGTCCCAATGGCGTGAGGAGCTCCCGCTCGACCTTGGACACAATGCCACGGGCGACATCGCCGCCGACAATCGCATGTGGCAGTCCGCCCGCCGTGAAGAGTTGGTTCGGACGCACGCTGGCGTCGTTGCGTCCGGCGACATGATCCACGTCCACGACGTCGAACAGGCAACCGGCGTCGGCATTCCAGAAGCGCGCGACGAAGGCAGCCTGCGCGCGGTCGGCGAGCGCCGCATGGCGTCCGCCGGCTGCGTGAAGTGCGTTGATCCACAGCGCCTCGATTTCCACGGGCTTGCCTACGCGTGGCGTGATCACGTGGCCATCGACGCGCGCATCCATCCACGTGAGCTGCACGCCGGGAACGCCGCATGCCAGCAATCCATCGGTGTCCATCCGGATGCCGAAGCGCGTTCCCGCCGCGTAGCCGTCGAGGATCGCCGTCGCGGCGTCGACCAGGCGCGATCGCACAGAGGCATCCGGGCGCGCCGCGGCAAGATATTCGTGCGCGACGATGACGAACCACAATGACGCATCCACGGAATTGTATTCGGGCTCGCCACCATGTTCGGGAAAGCGATTGGGCAACATGCCTTCCGACACGGTGTCGGCCCATGCAATCAGAATCGAGGCGGCTAGGTCGTATCGTCCGCGCGAGAGCAGGAGTCCACGCATACTGATGAACGTATCGCGTCCCCAATCGGTGAACCACGGAAAGCCCGCGATGATCGTGTTTCCGCGGTTGCCCCGGACGATGAAGGCGTCGGCGGCGCAGTTCAGCGGTGTCAGCGGCTTGCGCCGCGCAGCTTCCTGTTTTCGTACCTGCGTGGCCAATGTCCTGGCGTCTACGTCCAGATGATCTCCTGCACGCAGCACGACCACGGCACCGCCGCGCGTGAGGTCGAAGCTGAACGTGCCGGGCGCGGCAAGGTCCTCGAGGTGGTCGAGCCCGCGCGCGGCCTCTTCCCGGTAATCGAAATTGCGGTACCACGCAGGCTCATGCAAATAGCGGCCGTTGGTCAGCGCGGTGATGGCCGGCAGCTCCGGGTACGGACGCCACGTGACGTTGCCGCCTTCGACGCGCGCGGTAAACGCGAAAGCGGCGTTTTCGTGCATCAGCGCGTGATAGTCGCGCCCGGACAACAGCGGACGCACTCTGAGCCGGGTGTCTGGAGCGCTGTGGGCGAGTCGCCAGCAGAGCAACACACTTCCGTCGCCACGATCGACGATCACTTCGTGGATGACTTCAACCCCGCTCTGACCCCGAAACGTCCAGCGCGGCCACGGCTCGTGCGTGAAGTCAACGAGATAATCGATTCCGCGCGGATAAATCACGTCTGGCGAGTAATGCTGCGTGCTGAGCGGAAAGCTTCCCGACGGCGTGTCCACCCACGCTTCGAATCCGTTGACGAGGACCACGCGATCGGAAGGGGGCGTGCGCGATGTCAGCAGCAGGGCGTGATAGCGGCGCGTGCGGTAACCCGCGACCGTGCCCGACGCGAAGCCGCCTGTGCCGTCGCTTTCGAGCCATTCGTCCTGCAGAGAACCAGGGTTCACTGAATTTTCACTGCGCGCTCATTGTGCAATCACTGCTTCGGCTTCGAAGCACCCAGCCCGTCTTCCCGCGTGAGACCCGGCGCCTTCCCGTGAAGCGCATATTCGGCGTACTGGTGAATGAGCTTCGCGACGACGCCCGTCCAACCGGTCTGATGGCTGGCGCCCAGGCCTTCGCCGGTATCGCCGTGGAAATATTCGTAGAACGAGATGAGATCGCGCCAGTGCGGGTCGGTCTGGAACTTGGTGCGATTGCCGTTGACGGGCCGTCGGCCGGCATCGTCCTGCAGGAAAAGGTTGATCAAGCGGTAGGTGAGGTCGGTCGTCACGTCCCACAGCGTCGCCTCGTTGCCGGACCCGGCCGGGCATTCCACCTTGAAATGGTCGCCCAGATAGTAGTGGTGCTTCTGCAGCGCCTCGATCAGCAGGAAGTTGAGCGGGAACCACACGGGGCCGCGCCAATTCGAATTGCCGCCGAACAGTCCCGACGTCGACTCGGCCGGCGCATAGTCGAGCGTGAACCGCTGCCCGTCGAGCTCGAGCAGAAAGGGATTCTCGGCATGCTGCTTGGATACCGAGCGCACGCCGTACGGACTCAAGAGTCCCTCTTCGTCCAGCACTTTGGTGAGGATGCGTCGCATCTTGGTGGAATCGACGAGTCCCAGACGGACACGGTCTTCGACGCCCAGGTGCGTCATGTCCGCGGTGCCGGCGAGAAGGTCCGGCCGGTACATGGTGAACCAGCGCAGCCGCTTGTCGAAATCAGGGAACGCCGAGAGGCCGCGCTTGTCGCCGATGCCGATGGCGAAGATGGGGATCAATCCCGCGATCGACTGCACGTTGATGCGGAAGCATCGGCCATCGGGCATTTTCAATGCATCGTAGTAGAAGCCATCCTTGTCGTCCCACAGCCCGTCCCGCCGTCCCCCTATGCTGTTTACCGCCGAGCCGATGTACACGAAGTGCTCGAAGAACTTGGTGGCGATGTCTTCGTAGACGTCGTCCTCCTTGGCAAGTTCGAGCGCGATTCCGAGCAGGTTGAGGCAGTACATGGCCATCCAGCTGGTGCCATCCGCCTGCTCGAGTTGCCCTCCCGTCGGCAGGCCCGAGGTCCGGTCGAACGCGCTGATGTTGTCGAGACCCAGAAAGCCGCCTTCGAAAATGTTGTTGCCTTCCGCGTCCTTGCGGTTGACCCACCACGTGAAGTTGAGCAGCAGTTTCTGGAACACCTTTTCCAGAAACTTGCGGTCATGGCGTCCGTAAAATTTATGTTCGATCTGATAGACCCGGATGGCCGCCCATGCGTGCACCGGCGGATTCACATCGCCGAATGCCCACTCGTAGGCAGGGATTTGACCGTTCGGGTGCATGTACCACTCGCGCATGAGCAGCAGCAACTGGTCCTTGGCGAAATCGGGATCGATCATGGCGAGTGGAACGCAGTGAAACGCCATGTCCCACGCGGCGAACCACGGGTATTCCCATTTATCCGGCATCGACAGGACATCGCCGGCGGCGAAATGGCGCCAGTTGTGATTGCGGCCCTTCTTGCGCGCCTCAGGGGGTGCGGTCCCGGCCTTGTCGCCATCGAGCCAACGATTCACCATGTAGCGGTAGTACTGCTTGCTCCACAACATGCCGGCGAATGCCTGGCGCTGCACGTTGCGCATGTCGTCGGAAAGCGCGAATGGCGTGACACGATGGTAGAAGGCGTCGGCCTCGCGTTGGCGCAGGTTGAACGTGGCGTCGAAATGCTTCGAAAAAGGCGCACCGAGAGTTGCCGTAGGGCGAAGGCGCAGTTTGATCACCGCGGACTCTCCAGCGGGAACCTGCCGGAGGTAATGCGCGGCCGCCTTGGTGCCGACCTGGTGCGGGTTTACGGCGTCCTGCCGGCCATGCACCACGAAATTATCGAACGCGTCTTTCACATACGGCTTCGCGTTGGGACGTCCGAAGATGCGTTCCGTGTTCGTGTCGTTCTCGGTGAACAGCAACCCGTCGGGCGTCTCGCAGTAGAGCGAGAAGGAGAGCTGTGTGTGGTGCGTAGTCTTTACCACCGTCGCGCCCGTTACACTTGCGGCAACCTCGATCTGCGGCTTCACCAGTCCCCGGGCGTCCGGATACCACGACCAGACGTTCTTGAACCAAAGGGTCGGCAAGAGATGCAGCGGTGCCGACTCCGGGCCGCGATTTATCGCCGTGATCCGGATCAGGATGTCATCGGGCGCGGCCTTGGCGTACTCCACGAAGACGTCGAAGTAGCGGTCGTCATCGAAGATTCCCGTGTCGAGCAGCTCGTACTCCGGATCCAGCCGGGTGCGGCGGCGGTTCTCGTCCACCAGATCCGAATACGGGTAAGCCCGGTGCGGATACTTGTACAAAAACTTCATGTACGCGTGGCTGGGCACGTTGTCCAGATAGAAGTAGTATTCCTTGACGTCCTCGCCGTGATTGCCCTCGGGGCCGGTCAGGCCGAACATCCGCTCCTTCAGGATCGGATCGGCGCCATTCCACAGCGCGAGCGCGAAGCAGAGTTGCTGGCGGTCGTCGCAGATGCCGGCGATGCCGTCCTCTCCCCAGCGATACGCGCGCGAGCGGGCGTGATCGTGAGGAAAATAGTCCCAGGCCGAGCCGTACTCGCTGTAATCCTCGCGCACCGTGCCCCATTGTCTTTCGCTCAAGTAAGGTCCCCAACGTCGCCAGGGAATGTTGTCGTCGCGCGCAGCGGCCAGGCGCTGCTCTTCCGCGGTCAGCGGAGGATGGTCGGTAATTTCCTGTGGCGGCGGTTGGCGGTTCTTGTTCGAAGCCATGAGCAGGCACGTCTCGGGGTGGTTGTGATGACAGTGGAATCGTTGGCGACTTTGCAACACTAACGCCATGTGGCGCCGGCGGCAATGCGCTGTCGAATCTTCAGCGAGCGGTGAGCATTTGCGATCCTCGCCGCGTGGCACCCGCGGCCAGGACCACGGGCATTGCGGCCGCGGCGGCCTCGACGCACAGCATCCTGGTTTCCCCGCCCGGTTCGAAGTCGGCAATCGCGGCGGCGCGCACCGCACCCGGATTCCATATCACGGTGTCGGGGAAACCGGTTGCGCGGAGTGCCATGGAACGGTCCTGTTCGCGGACTTCGAGGTCAGGGGGCGCAACGCGATACACGCGGTCGATCTCGCCTTCGATGCGCAACTCCGGCGCGCTTTCGCGGCAATCATCCCGGCCCAGGACCTTGTCGCGATAACCGGCGCCAACGAGTCCCCGCACGGCGGTTTTCGAAATGTCGATGACGCGCAGGTAGGTGTGCAGCGCAGCCGTGAACGTGAATTCGCCGGCGCCCGTGTTGGTCACGGCGAGACTGACATCGAGCGTTCTGCCGGTTACGGTCACGGCAAGTTCGAGCACGAAGCGATGGGGCCAGAGTCGACGCGTCATTTCGGAGTCGGCCAGGCGCAGGACGGCGCGTGCGCTGCCGTCATCTTCCCGGCCGGCGCGTGCAAGTTCCCACGCGTTTACCCGTGCGAAGCCATGATTGGGCAACGGACCTTGCGTGGCGAATTGCGGAAAACACACCGGAATGCCGCCGCGGATGGCAGCGCCCGCCTCGAATTGCGATCTCGCGCTGAGAAACATCCGTTCGGCATCGTCGCCGGCCGGGCGCCATGACGTCACGTGGGCGCCGTGGAGATAGAACTCGGCGCGGGCGCCGTCGGCCGCCTCCAGCACCACCTTGGGCAGGTTTCCGGCACCGGACACGGTCGAGAAATTCATGGCGTGAATTCAATGTCGTAGTAGAGTCTTACCTGCCACCCAACCAAGGAGACCGCGATGACTAGAGAAACCTTCCCCGCCAGCCGCCGCCGCTTTTTCAGGATCACCGCCGTCGGCCTCGCTGCCGCGCCGTTCGCCAATGCATTGCTGAGCGGCGTTGCGCACGCCGTCAACCCCGTCAAGGAATCCGATCCGACCGCAACCGCGTTGGGTTACATGATGGACGCAACCAAGTCCACCAAGCGCACCGACAAGACGGCGACGTGCGACAACTGTAGCCTGTATTCGGGCAAGGCGGGTGCGGCGGACGGTCCCTGCACGATCTTCCAGGGCAATCTTGTCAATGCCAAGGGCTGGTGCAGCGCCTGGGTCAAGAAGAACTGACCTAACGGCAGGGAAATTCGATCGGGCGTTTCCCTGACGGGAGGGAAACGTCACGCCCGTGGCGCAAGCGGAAGTGCCTGGGACAGGCCCGGAAGTCATCAACGTCGGCTATGTGACGCTGTTCGCCGGCCGCATCGCCGACCTTCTGGGCCGCACGCTCGAGGAGATGTGATGCGACATCAAGGATTTCCGTGAGCGAAATTCTTCCGGGCACATGGCTTGCGCGCCACGGCGAAACGGCATGGAGCCTGTCGGGCCAGCACACCGGCTTGACCGACCTGCCGCTGACCGCGCGCGGCGAACAGCACGCGCGCGAGCTTGAACAGCGACTGAAGGGACTCACGTTCGCGAAAGTCTTTACCAGTCCGCTGCAACGCGCCTCGCGCACCTGCACGCTCGCCGGATTTGGCGCCGTCGCAGTAGTTGACCGCGACCTGGTCGAGTGGGACTACGGCGAATTCGAGGGCCTGACGACGCGCGAAATTCATGTGGACCGGCCCGGCTGGATGCTGTTTCGCGACGGCTGTCCGGGCGGGGAAACATTGGCCGATATCGGCACCAGGGCCGACCGCGTGGTGCGGCGCGTGCGCAAGGTGAGCGGCAACGTGCTGCTGTTTTCCTCCGGCCATTTTCTGCGCGTTCTTGCCGCCCGCTGGCTCGACCAGGATGTGTCGGCGGGCCGCCATTTCGTGCTCGGGACCGCGGCGCTGTGCACACTTGGTTACGAGCACGACCGGTCCGAGCCGGTGATCCGGCTATGGAACGAAGCTTTCAAATCCGGTTCGTGACGACGAACTTCTGGAGTATCATTTGCTGGATTTTCCGTGGCGCCCCCAAGCACGTCCCAAGCGGCGCCCGCCCTTCCATCATTGCGTGCGATCCCGATAGGTGAATCGATGAAAGCGACCCGGAAGCTTCATGATATCGGCCAGAGTCTCTGGCTCGACAACATCACCCGCGACCTGCTCGAAAGCGGCACGCTCAAGCGCTACATCGCCGACCTGTCCGTGACGGGGTTGACGTCGAACCCGACGATCTTCAACAACGCGATCAAGAACAGCAGCGACTACGACCCCGCGATTCGCAGCAAGCTCAAGTCCGGCAAATCCGGCGAAACCCTCTTCTTCGAACTCGCACTCGAGGACGTCACGCATGCCGCCGATCTGTTTCGTCCGGTCCACGACCGAACCCGCGGCGTGGACGGCTGGGTCTCGCTCGAAGTCTCGCCGCTGCTCGCGCACGATACGAACACAACGCTGGCGGTGGCCAAGGACCTGCACGCGCGCGCCGGGCGTCCGAACCTGTTCATCAAGATCCCCGGCACGAAGGAGGGCCTGCCCGCGATCGAAGAGGCGATCTTCGCCGGCGTGCCGATCAACGTGACGCTGCTCTTTTCGCGCGAGCAATACCTCGCGGCAGCCGACGCCTATCTGCGCGGCATCGAGCGGCGCATTGCTGCCGGACTCAGCCCGGAGGTGGGCTCGGTGGCGTCCGTGTTCATCAGCCGTTGGGACGCCGCAGTAGCGGGCAAGGTGCCGGCGGCATTGATCAACACGCTTGGCATCGCTATCGGGCAGCGCTGCTACAAGGCGTACTGCGACCTGGTCGCCTCACCCAGGTATCGACGCGTCATGAACGCGGGCGGCAGGCCGCAGCGATTGTTGCTCGCAAGTACCGGCACCAAGGATCCCAAGGCTTCCGACGTGATGTACCTCAAGGCGTTTGCGGCACCGTTCACGGTCAACACGATTCCGGAGGCGACGCTGCTGGCCTTCGCCGACCACGGCGAAGTCGGCGCGACGACACCGGCCGACGGCGGCAATTGCGAAGCCGTGCTGGCGGAATTCGCGAAGGCCGGTGTCGACATCGACGCACTTGCCGCGCGGCTGCAAAACGAAGGCGCGGACTCGTTCGTCAAGTCGTGGAACGAGCTGATGAGCGTGATCGAGTCGAAGAGCGCGTTGCTCGGCAAAGCCGCATAACGCAAAGCGTACCGGCGGAGAATGCAGTCGCGGCAGGCCCGGAGAGGCGGAACGATGAAGGTGCTGGTGATCGATGTCGGCGGTACGAGTGTCAAGATTGCGGCCTCGGACCAGGGCGAGCCCCGCAAATTCGCGTCGGGGCCTTCGATGACCGTCGCGCAAATGGTTTCCGGCGTGAAAAAACTGGCGGCCGGCTGGAAGTACGATTGTGTTTCGATTGGTTATCCCGGGGTGGTGAAGCACAACCAGCCGGTGACCGAGCCTCACAATCTCGCCAAGGGCTGGGTGAAATTCGACTACGCCGCCGCCTTCGGCTGTCCGGTGAAGATCATCAACGATGCGGCGCTGCAGGCGCTGGGCAGCTACAAGGGCGGCACCATGCTGTTCCTTGGCCTGGGCACGGGATTGGGCTCTGCGCTGGTGGTCGACGGCATTGTCGTGCCCATGGAGCTGGCGCACCTGCCCTATCGAAAGGCCACGTACGAAGAGTATGTCGGCGTGCGCGAGCTCGAACGCGAGGGAAAGAAGAAGTGGCGCAAGCAGGTCGAGGATGTGGTCGAGCGTCTTGACGCCGCATTTTGCCCGGACGATGTGGTCCTGGGCGGCGGCAACAGCAGGCAACTGAAGGAACTGCCGCCCGGATGCCGGCTGGGCGACAACGACAACGCGTTCCTGGGCGGCTACCGGATGTGGGGCAATTCAAAACCGACACCGAAGCCGCGCGCGAGTCCGCGCAAGTCCGCCGGTCCCGCCAAGAAGCGCTCGCGCTAGTCGGACCGCGGAAGGACCGATCGCATGCCGGCCGCGGCTTCGCCCCCCCCTCCTTCGCTTACTTCGCGTCAGGCGTGGAAGGCGCTCGCCGCTCACTACGCGAGCATCAAGGATCTTGAGCTGCGGAAACTTTTCGCCGACGATCCGCGCCGCGGCGAACGCCTGACCACCGAAGCCGCAGGCATGTACCTCGACTACTCGAAGAACCGCGTCACCGATACGACGATCGAATTGCTGCTGCAGCTGGCCGCGGAGTCCGACCTGCGCGCGCGCATCGACGCCATGTTTCGCGGCGACCGGATCAACATTTCCGAAGACCGCGCGGTGCTGCACGTGGCGCTGCGCGCGCCGCTTGGAGCGTCCATCGTCGTCGACGGAAAGAACGTGGTTCCCGACGTCCACGCGGTACTCGACCGGATGGCCGAATTCGCGGACCGCGTCAGGAGCGGCGCGTGGAAGGGCCACACCGGCAAGCGCGTACTCAACGTGATCAACGTCGGCATCGGCGGCTCGGACCTGGGGCCGGTGATGGCGTACGAGGCGCTGAAGCACTGCAGCGACCGCACGATGACGTTCCGCTTTGTGTCCAATGTCGACGGCACCGACTTCGCGGAGGCGGTCCATGACCTCGACGCCGCGGAGACGCTGTTCATCATCTCGTCCAAGAC
>JAYTIR010000445.1:0-3130 GCA_043731765.1 Burkholderiales bacterium | reverse complement strand
TCACCGCGGCGTGATCGCCTGCCGTCTGACATTCGTCGAGCGCGCCTGCCGCCGCGGGCGCGGCCGATCCCAGAAGGAGCAACGCCACCGACAACACCTTAAGTTTCATGACTTCCCCCCAGAAAATTGGCGAGCAGGCGCCTGCCGTGTTCGGTCAGGATTGCCTCAGGATGGAACTGCACCCCCTCGACCGCGTATTCACGATGGCGCACGCCCATGATCTCGCCGTCATCCGCCGTGGCGGTGACCGTGAGGTCTTCTGGAAGGCTCGCCCGCTCGATCGCCAGCGAATGGTAGCGCGTCACCGCAAACGGTGCAGGGACTCCCGCAAAGACCCCGCGACCGTCGTGCATCACGGGCGAGAGCTTGCCATGCATCACGCGCTGCGCGCGCACGATGCGGCCCCCGAATGCCTGTCCGATCGCCTGGTGGCCGAGACATACGCCCAGAATCGGAATCTCTCCGGCAAAGCGCTGAATCAGCGGCACCGAAATGCCGGCCTCGTTGGGCGTGCAGGGACCGGGCGAGACGACGATTTGCGTCGGGGCGAGCCGCGCGACCTCGTCCACCGTGATCGCGTCATTGCGGAAGACCCGCACGTCGGCGCCCAGTTCGCTCAGGTATTGCACCAGGTTGTAGGTGAAGCTGTCGTAGTTGTCGAGCATGAGGAGCATTTCAGTTTTCCTCGTCCAGGCCCTGCTGCACCATTTCCGCCGCGCGCAATACCGCGCGCAGCTTGGTCAGCGTCTCCTGCCACTCGCCCTCAGGGGACGAATCGTGGACGATGCCGCCGCCCGCTTGCGCATAGAGCGTTCCATCCTTCAGCACGGCGGTGCGCAGCGCGATCGCCGTGTCCATGTCGTCCTGGAAGCTGATGTAGCCGACCGCACCTGAGTAGATGCCGCGCTTCGTCGGCTCGAGTTCGTCGATGATTTCCATCGCCCGCACTTTCGGCGCGCCGCTCACGGTGCCCGCGGGGAAAGTCGCACGCAACACGTCGATGCTGTTCATGCCCGGCTTCAACACGCCTTCAACATTGGACACGATGTGCATCACATGCGAATAGCGCTCGATCACCATCTGGTCGGAGACGCGCACCGAACCCGTCGTGGCCACGCGCCCAACGTCGTTGCGCCCGAGGTCGAGCAGCATCACATGCTCCGCGATTTCCTTGGGGTCGTTCGCCAGTTCATGCGCGAGTGCCTCGTCGGCCTCGCGGGTCTTGCCGCGCGGCCGGGTTCCGGCGATCGGGCGCAGCGTGATCGTCGAACCTTCCTTGCGCACGAGAATTTCCGGCGACGCGCCGACGACGTGAAAGTCGCCGAAGTCGTAGTAGAACATGTACGGCGAGGGATTGATGGAACGCAGAGCGCGGTACAGCGACAGCGGCGGCGCGGCAAAGGACATCGTCATCCGGTGCGAGATCACGGCCTGCATGATGTCCCCCGCAGCGATGTATTCCTTCGTGCGCGCCACTGCGGACTTGTAGCCGGATTCGCCGAACTCACTCACCGCGCGCGTGACCTCTGACGCGGTGCCGAAAGGAATCGCCACCGGCTCGCGCAATTTGCGCCGCAGTTCGGTGAGCCGCGCCGTGGCGTTCGCGTAGGCATCGGGCGCGGCCGGATCCGCGTAGACGATCAACGAAATCTTTCCGCCCAGGTTGTCGACGACCGCGAGTTCCTCGGTCAGCAGCAGCAGCATGTCGGGAATGTCCGCCAGGCCGGGGGTCGGCGGATTCATCGAATGCGCCAGCCGCGGTTCGATATGGCGCACCGTGTCGTAGCCGAAGTAACCGGCGAGTCCGCCGCAGAAGCGCGGCAATCCGGGCAAGGGTGCCGCGCGGAAGCGCTCGCGAAACAACTGGATGAATGTCAGCGGATCGCCATCATGGACCTCGACGACACCGGCCTGGTCTTCGACTTCGGTGTGCAGTCCACGCACGCGCAGTCGCACTTTCGCTGGCAGGCCGATGAACGAGTAGCGTCCGAAACGTTCGCCCCCGACCACGGATTCCAGCAGGAACGTATAGCGCGTTGCCGCGAGCTTTAGATACAGCGACAGCGGCGTGTCGAGGTCCGCAAACGTTTCGAGGACGAGCGGAATGCGATTGTAGCCCTGCGCCGCGAGGGCGCGGAATTCGATGTCGGTGATCATGCTTCGACCTTCTTCTCAACCACTCATCAGCAGGGGCTTCCGTCACCCGGCCAGGGCCATCGCCGCGCGCATCTGCGCTATCGTGGCGCGATAGTCCGATGCGCCGAAGATCGCACTGCCCGAAACAAACGTATCGGCACCGGCCCGCGCGATTTCGGCGATGTTGTCGACCTTCACGCCACCGTCGACTTCGAGCATGATCGCCCGGCCCGTGCGCTGTTGCGCCATGTCAACCAACTTGCGCGCGGCGCGCAGCTTGTCCAGCGCGTGGGGAATGAACGACTGCCCGCCGAATCCCGGGTTCACCGACATGATGAGGACGAGGTCGAGCTTGTCGATGACATGCATCAGCCAGTCGAGTGGCGTCGCCGGATTGAACGCGAGGCCGGCCTTGGCTCCGCATTCATGGATGAGTCCGATCGTGCGGTCGACATGCTCCGTGGCCTCCGGGTGGAACGTGATGATCGACGCCCCCGCCTTCGCAAAATCCGGCACGATGCGGTCGACCGGCTTGACCATCAGGTGCACGTCGATGGGAATGCTCGTGTGCGGCTTGATCGCCGCGCAGACCAGCGGCCCGATCGTCAGGTTGGGCACGTAATGGTTGTCCATCACGTCGAAGTGGATCAAGTCCGCGCCCGCCGCAACAACCGCGCGCACCTCCTCGCCGAGTCGCGCGAAATCGGCGGACAACAACGACGGTGCGATCCGGTAGGTCGTGGGCATCGGGCTATAATCCGCGTGGGTCAGATTGGTTGAAATGGGCCAGGCTGGGTATGGTGGACAGTAAACGATACGAGGTGACGGTGGAGCCGAAGGCGGTGTTCCTCGCGGAACAATCCGACCCGGCGAAGAACCAGTACGTCTTCACTTACACGATCACGATCACCAACACCGGCGACGTCGCAGCGAAGCTGGTGAGCCGCCACTGGATCATCACCGATGGCGACCACAAGGTGCAGGAGGTCAAGGG
>JAYTIR010000444.1:0-3244 GCA_043731765.1 Burkholderiales bacterium | reverse complement strand
ACCACCTACCAGACGGGCTGCACGACCTACGAATTCAAGCAGCGCCTCGGGAGCACGCTCCAGCCTGTTTTCCTGTTCTTCCGGCATCGCAATCCGATTGTGAATTGGGTCATCGGCAAGTTGATGGCCCAGCTGTCGGTCAAACCGGACCAATTGGCGCGAACTGAAGTGAATGCGTGAGTGGACACCGTATGCGGCCTTTGTTCGTTGGAACCAATGGAGCGCTACGGCGCCCGGACCCACGTCTCGGTCCGCCCGAGCAGAGGTATTCCGACGTAGCCCCGTATGCTGAGTTTGCGGCCGCCAGGGTCCGGCGTCGCCACGCAGCGATAGACTTTCCCCTCCTCCGGATCGAGAATCCGGCCGCGATATTCTCCGTTTGTTCCGATGTCGCCAAGGAAAAGTATTGCGAGACCACGAATTTTTCGATTGTGGTCGGGACCTTCGCATTCGCTGCAAACGGGATCGGGATCCTCACCCGGCTTGGCAAAAATCACGTCGACCGTGCCAACAAGTTGGTGGCCATCCGATGCGATTACGATCAGCGCGCGTCGGGTGCGCAAATCCGAGTCCTGCGCATACCAGCGCCCCGCAATGTCCGCGGCTTCGGCGGCAAGTCCGAGCGTCGGCGCACAAGCCGCGAAAGCAACCACGACGGCGACCTCAGTCGCTACGCGTCGCAACACTGTGCATCCAAGTCGAAAGCCGGCGACGCTGGTATCGGAAACATCACAGTACCTTTCGATCGGAAGGATCCGACATTCGCAAAAGCAGGTCAAGCGGCTGCCTCGATCAAGCGGCGCTTTCGAGTCGACCCCTTCTACGTTCGTCAGCCAATTGAAAGCCGGAGTTCAGGTTCGCGACAGGTGCAGTGAGTACCATCGACAACCTGAAATCCGAAACGCCTACGCGTTCTCGCATGTATGAATGCCGGTACCCCTACATCCAACCTGCCCCTGCTTCCTGCAGATCCCCTGAAGCCAGACAGAGAATCGTCGAAGGGTGGTCGCGCGGTGCTTCTCCTGCACGGCCTTTGCAGTTCGTCGCTGGAAGTACGGCTGTTCGCCCGAACCTTGCGCGACCACGGCTTTCACGTCTTCACGCCGACGCTTTCCGGCTATTCCGCTACGGCAACAGGTGCCATACGCGACGACTCGGCGCCGGATTATCGGCGCTGGATTGCCGATACTTGCATGGAAGTCGATCGCCTTGCCGCGACGTTCGAGGAAGTCGCCCTTTGCGGCGTAAGCCTGGGAGCCACGCTCGCGCTCGCGGTTGCGGCCGAAAGACCAAAAGCATTGACGGCCCTTTCCCTCATATCCACGACTCTTTTTTTTGACGGCTGGAACGTCTCCCGATGGCGCTTCATGCTTCCGATCCTCTATCACACACCACTGGGCCATTGGTATCGGTACCGTGAAATTCCTCCGTATGGCGTCAAGAATGTGCGTATCCGTGCGTGGATCGCTGACCAACTTTCGCGCGGATCACTGTCTTCGGCCGGAGCTTCAACCATCCCGACGCCGAGCTTGCGGGAGGCGGATCGGTTGATCCGCCAGGTCAAGCGTTCGCTCTGGCAGGTGCGCACACCTGCGCTGATGATTCACGCCCGCGAAGACGACGTGGCCAGCCTCGCCAACGTTCGCTATGTCCAGAGTCGAATCGGTTCTGACTTGTTCCGTGAAATCGTCGTCGATGACAGCTACCATATGATTACGCTCGACAACGATCGCGAATTGGCGGCATTGAAGACGGTTCAATTCCTGAACGCCGCGGCTGAGTGGAGGGAGCAGACGTGGCTCGCGGTTTCAAGCTGGGCCGAACTGGAGGAGCAGCGCCATTCCAATACTTCGAGGAGTCGATCGGCATGAACGATACGTTTGAAAGAATCAGATCACTGATGGTCAGCGAATTCCAGCTTGATCCGGCCAGGATCATGCCGGCGACCCAGCTGTCCGAACTGGGAGTCGACTCGCTGGCCGCGCTCGAATTTGTGTTCGAACTTGAAGACTGCTTCCACATTACGCTGGATAGCGAAGCCGATTTGAGAGGCGGAGCGGTGCAGGACGTTGTCGACGCGGTGGATCTTGCGTTGTCGCGGCAACCCGCGGTCGCGGCCGCCATGTAGGTGCTTGCGGTGAATCGAGTTGCGGTAACGGGCATGGGGGCGATTACCGCGATCGGTAACTCTCCCTCCGCCGTGTTCGAGGCCGCGTTGTCTGGCCGGTCCGGCGTGCGGCCGGCACCGGAACTCGCCGTTGGCCCGCTGATCCCCTTGGTCGCGAGCGCTGTCTTTGACCCGGAAACCGTCATTCTGCGGCAACGCAGCGCGCCGATGGATCGGGCAACCGCCATGGCCGTCGCCGCGGCCAGGCAAGCCGTCACCGATGCCGGAGCGGATATTGCACCTGGATCGCCGCTCACCGGCATTTATTGGGGCACCGGAATGGGTGCCGCCGGGACCCTCGAGGATGGCTATCGTTCCGTTTTTCAGGAGAACAACTGGCGTCTCAAGCCGACTTCGATTGTGACGGGGATGAATAATGCGCCCGCCGCGTTGATTTCGCTTGAATATGGTGTCACGGGCCCCACTCTGACGTACTCTGTCGCATGTTCGTCGTCGGCTGTGGCCATTGGGGAAGCCATGCGCGCCATCCGCCATGGCATCATCGATTGTGCAATCGTCGGCGGGTCGGAAGCCATGCTCACACGTGGCATGCTGTCGGCATGGGCGGCGTTACGTACGCTGGCAAAACACGATCCGCAAGATGTATCGCGATCTTGCAAGCCATTTTCGTCTGATCGCACCGGATTCGTACTCGGAGAAGGCGCGGCGGCGCTGGTCCTCGAGAACGTCGACCGCGCGTTGGAACGCGGTGCCCGCATCTATGCCGAACTCGCGGGCTTCGGGCTCACGAGCGATGCGACTCACATCGCGGAACCATCGCCCGACGGTCAGTCGCGCGCCATCGGTGCCGCCCTGCGTGACGCCGGAATCAGTCCGGCCGAGATCGGCTATATTAACGCTCACGGAACCGCAACGATCGCAGGTGATCGCGTTGAGGTTACTTCGATCCGGCGCGTCTTCGGCGAGAATGCAAAAGGGGTCGCCGTCAGTTCAACAAAAGCCTTGCATGGTCATGCCCTGGGGGCAACCGGAGCCATCGAATTCATGATCGCGCTGCTGGCCCTTGAAAGCGGGTCCTTGCCGCCCACCGCGCATCTGACGCGGCCCGACCCCGAG
>JAYTIR010000443.1:0-2830 GCA_043731765.1 Burkholderiales bacterium | reverse complement strand
GGGCGGCGCACGATGGAGCTCACGTCGATGATCAACTACGCCCTGCCCGGGACAATCGTCGGCATCGCCTACCTCATCGCCTTCAACGACCCGCCGATCGAGTTGAGCGGCACGGCGCTGATCATCATCGCCTGCTACGTTTTTCGCTACGGTCCCACGGGCATCCGGGCGACGGTGGCGCAGCTCTCGCAGATCGACAAGAGCCTGGAAGAGGCATCGCAAGGGCTGGGCGCCGGCAGCAGCACGACGTTTCGCCGCATCACACTGCCGCTCATCCTGCCCGCCTTCTTCGCCGGACTGGGCGTCGTGTTCATCCGTTCGATGACGGCAATCAGCGCGACGATCTTCCTCGTGTCGATCGGCTGGACGCTCATCACCGTGAAAATTCTCGAGAACATCACCGAACTCTCGCTCGGTCCGGCGGCGGCGTTTTCAATTCTGGTGGTCGTGATCGTCTTTGTCGTGATTGCCGTCATCGGCCGCGTGCTGCGCCTCTTCCGCGCGCCCGGCGCGGTGCCGATGATGAGCCTTCTCGGTGGATGATGCGATGACTACGGAAACGCTCAGTGTCCACGTTGAAGGCGTATCCAAGCGCTACGCGCATCGCGTGAAGGGAGAAATCTATGCGGCGCGCGAGGTGACGCTCGACGTGCGCCCGGGCGAATTCCTGACGCTGCTCGGACCTTCCGGATGCGGCAAGACGACCACGCTGCGCATGATCGCGGGTTTCGAGACGCCGGACGCCGGGCGCATTCGCTTTGGCGCGCAGGACGTCACCGGCCTTTCGGCAAACCAGCGCAATATCGGCTTCGTGTTCCAGAACTACGCGCTGTTTCCGCACCTGTCCGTATTCGAAAACGTCGCTTATGGCCTGCGCGTGCGCGGACAATTCGGCGACGCGATTGGCCGCAGCGTGGGTGACGTGCTCGCGCTGGTCGGCCTCACGGGTTACGAGCAACAGTTTTCCGGCCAGCTTTCCGGCGGCGAGCAGCAACGCGTCGCGCTCGCGCGCGCGATCGTCATCCAGCCTCGCGTGCTCCTTTTCGACGAGCCCTTGTCGAATCTCGACGCCAAACTGCGCGTCCAGATGCGCCAGGAGATTCGCGAACTGCAGCGCCGGCTCGCCATCACGACGATCTACGTTACGCACGACCAGGAAGAGGCGATGGCGGTCTCCGACCGGATCGCGGTGATGAACCAGGGCAGCGTCGTCCAGGAAGGATCGGCGGAAGACCTCTACCATCGGCCTGCGTCGGAATTCGTGGCCCGGTTCGTCGGCCGCGTCAATTTGGTGTCCGGACGCATCGAGGCCGTGGTGGGCGATAGCTTGAGGATCGCGGCACTCGGAACGGTGATCGGCGTGCAGTGGCCGGGAAAAGGTTTCACTGCGGGTTTCGCAGCGGGCGACGCGGTGCGGTTGGTGGTGCGTCCCGAAGCCATCGAGATGGTCCCCACGAATACCGGGCTCCCCAATGCCGTCGTCCAGTCACGGATGTTTCTCGGAGAAAAGATCGAGTATTTGCTACGCTGCGGAAATGAAAATTTGCAGATCGTTCGCTATAACGCCGGACCCGGCGACCTATTTGCCGATGGCGCGACGGTCTCGCTGCGCTTTGCCGAGGACGCCCTGACCGTACTTGCCCCAGGTACCGCGTGAACATCCTGGTGCTTCAGTTGATCGCAGTTTGCGCATTCGCGGCGTCGTTCATGCCGGCGGGCCGCGCCGCGGACGCGCCGCGCGAAATGCACGGCAGCGCCGACGCTTTTGCCACACCGGGAATGGCGCTGGCATGGGGTGTCCTGCGAGGGGCTACCGAGGACGCGACGGTAGTTGTGGTCCGCATGGTCAACGATCCGGCGGTTTTTGCCGACGTTGCCGTCACGGGCAGCGATCCCTTCACCCAACGCCAGCAGGTGATGCTCGCGATGACGCCCGTCGCCGGCGTCATCGACCTGCGGGTGCCGCGCGCGCATTTCGCCGCGTTCCCTCGCACCGAATTGCGGCTTTATGCTCCGGCGTCTCCGCTGATCATCCGAACGGCGTCGTTGCTGGTGTTCTATCTCGGCGTGCCGGATACTACACCCGAGTTCGTGGACATGGCGAAGCTCGACACCTACCTTCGCGACCGCATTGCGCAGGTGCGCGGGAGCAAGCTGCCATGAATTTGCCATGACCCGCGCCGAACTCGCCCGCCTGCTCGACCACTCGGTCTTGAAGCCCGAGGCGACCGAGGCCGAATTACTTGCCGGTGCCGAGATCATCAAAGCCTGGAAGATCGGCTTCTATTGCGTGCAGCCGTTCTGGGTCAAGCTGGCACGCGCCGCAATCGTCGGCACCGACGCCCGCGTGGTCGCGGTCGTGGGCTTCCCGCACGGTTGCGATTCCACGGAGGTGAAAATCCGTGCGGCGGTAATCGCGGTCGCGGAAGGCGCTCTGGAAATCGACATGGTGCAGAATTTCGGTATGCTGAAGAGCGGCCACGCCACCGTCGTTGCTGCCGAGATCGACGCGGTGGTCCGCGCGGTCCCGGGCGTCCCGGTCAAGGTCATCCTCGAGACTGCCGCGCTGACCGACGCCGAAAAGAAGCTGGCATCCCGCATTGCCTGCGATGCCGGCGCGGCGTTCCTCAAGACATCGACGGGATTTCATCCGAGCGGTGGCGCGACGGCGGCCGACGTTGCGTTGTTGCGCGAAGTCGCCGGCCGGCAGGTCGGCGTCAAGGCCTCCGGCGGGATTCGCACGCTTGCCGACGTGCGCGCGATGCTCGACGCCGGTGCGAATCGCATCGGAACATCGGCCAGCGCGTCGATTCTCGCGTCTCTTGACGCA